>JAXDMF010000020.1:0-10512 GCA_034666205.1 Gemmatimonadales bacterium | reverse complement strand
GCCTCCAGCTCCTTCGCGCTCATGGCATTCTTATCCGGGGAATAGAACCCTACCAGCCCACCACTGCCGCCCCCGTTGAGCTGGTTCACGCCGACTACCAGCGCCAGCCCGGACGCCTTGGCCTCCCGAACACTCTTGGTGATGTAGTCGCTGGCCGAGCCGAAGCTGGAGACGTACTGGGCCCACGTCGCATCCAGATACTTATAGTCGTATCCCAGGAGATAATCTGTCTTGCCCCGGATGATGGTCGTCAGGGACGGCCAGATGCTCTTGCTGTACCGGGCCATCGCGTCGATGTCCGACAGCGAGACCAACGTCCCGCCCCAGTTGGTCCGGTCGTACGGCTCGTCCATTATGAAGTGGCCGATCAGCGTCCCATCCTGAATGTAGGATGAAAAATCGATCCCTCGAAAGCGATCGACCCGCTGCTTCCACATCGCCAGACTGAACGACCCGTCACTGTTCTGGAAATTCGATTCTGACCCCGACATGCTCAGCATGATCCTGGTCCCGCTCCTTCTGGCTGCCTCCAAAGAGGAGAGCACATCCGAGGGCTGGATGTTGCTGAGTGAGCCGTTATAGACGGTGCCGTACAGTTCCACCGGGAGGTGGAAGACGCCGAAGGGAATGCCGCCGCGGAAGGCGCTGGTGGCAAACGAGGCAGCTGTCGGCGCGGTGCCGGCATCGCCGACACCCGAGCCCGGCTGATCGGAGGGGCTGCTGAGTCGCTCGGCGGCATCACACCCGCCGAATAAGGTTACGAAGATGACGAGAAGCGCTCGGAACCGAACCCCCCGTCCGGCCGACTTGGGCATGTAAATCATCCGGAGATTCCTATCGAGAAAAGTGGCCACGGCTGTCGCATCAGTCCGACGAATCGACGCCGGCAGGGCCGGAACGGCGGGTCGTCGCAGTGTTCTGACGCGGTGGGCGAGGGTTGGCCTCGTCCGGTGGTTCGAGACTGGTACGGCTTGAGACTGGGGGGTTGGCAGATCGGAGCCCGGCGGAATGAGCGACGGATAGCATGATCTCGTCGTCAAGGTTCGCGGCAGCCAGAACTTGTGACCCCCTTCACGATGTCAAGTATCGGAAAGGGGTCCAGGAGCTTTAGCGGGAACTCTGATTAAGCCGTTTTGGCGGGGGCCGAGCGGTTTAGGGGGTGACCGTAATAGTCACCGTCGCAGTGCCGGTGAGAGACCCGTCACTGGCCGTATAGCTGAAGGAGTCGTCTCCCGTGAACCCGGCGCTGGGTGTGTACGTGAAGGAGCCATCGCTCTGGAGTGAGACGGCACCGTTGCCCGTGGAGCTGACGAGCTGGGCGGTGAGAGCGTCACCATCCGGGTCCGTGTCGTTGCCGAGCACACCGGGTGCCGCGACCGTGAGCGCTACATCCTGAGGAGTGGAATAGTTGTCGGACACGGCGCTGGGCGCCTGGTTCGGCGGTGGCGGTGAGGTCACCGTTACGTCGTGCTGCACCGACCCTCCGGCACCAGCGTTATCGGTCACGGTGAGACTCACGTGATAAGTCCCACCCGCCGCGTAGGAGTGCGATGGGCTCTGGCTGGTCGAACTGGTGCCATCACCGAACTCCCAGTTCCAGCTGGCGATGCTGCCGTCGCTGTCGCTGCTGCCGTCTGTAAAGGTGCAGTCCAGGCCGGTGCAGGTCGAGGAAAACGCTGCCGCGGGTGGCTGGTTAGGCGGCGCGGTCGGATTTGCATCGTGCGTCTTGCTGTCGGGCGCGCCGTCATTGTCCGTTACCGTGAGCGTCACATGGTAGGGCCCTGCCGTTCCATACGAATGCGAGGGGCTCTGCTCACTTGAGCTCTGGCCATCGCCAAAGTCCCACTGCCAGCTCGCGATACTGCCGTCATCGTCCTTGCTCTTATCGGTAAATGTGCAAGTCAGGCCCGTGCACTGGACATCGAACTCCGCCTGGGGCGCCTTATTCGGCGGCGGAGCATTGACCTTGACCTGAGCCGAAGCCGCGTTGGTCGCTCCGCCGTTGTCCGTGACGGTAAGCGTCACGGTGTAAGTGCCGGGTGCCGCGTACCCGTGTGCCGGGTTCCTGTCACTTGAGGGAGGGCTTCCGTCGCCGAAACTCCAGCTCCACCCGGTGACCTGTCCATCCGGGTCGCTGCTGGCGTCGGTGAACTGGCAGGTGAGCCCTACGCAAAGCGAGGTGAAATCCGCGTGCGGGGCGCGGTTTCCCGGACTCGCCGGATCGACCCGATGTACTTCGGTATCGGAGCTCGGGTCGAAGCCGGGCGCACCGGAATACGCCGCCCGCAGGGTGCGGTCGCCGGTCCTGGTGAGAGTCAGCTGGCAGTTGCCGGCTCCGCCGCTCAAGGCCCCGGTGCAGGTCGCCCCACCATCGGAAACCGTAATCGTGACGCTGCCCGTAGGCGTGGGGCCCCCGGAGGTAACCCGGAACTCGACGGGAAAGGCCGAGCCCGAGGTGGAGGGGTCGGGTGCGTCGCTCGTGATCGTGGTGGTCGTGGAGATGGACCTTACGTCAATGTCGCTCGAGGTCGCGCTGGCGTAGCTGCTCGACGAAAACACCAGCGTATGCCTTCCGCTTCCTTCGATGGCCAGATCGGTAAACGTGGCTCGGCCGTTGGCGTCCGTGCTTCGCTGCCGGGTGCCAGTGAGGTCGCCTGATCCGGCTCCTAAAGCCGCTGAAACCTGGATGCCGGCCTGGGGAACTGGGTTACCATCCGCGTCACGCAGCTGGATCACCGGCTGACGCTCGAGGTTTAGCCCGTTCGTGGCTGAAGATGATGGTTGGGTGACGATCGAGAGCGCGGCCGGTGCCCCGGCCGTGGCGGTCGCATTGAAGCTTGCGACGCCCACCCCAGAAACCACGGCGTCGAGCCGATTTGCTCCCGGCGTGCCTCCCAGGCTCCACCGTGCCGAGGCTCGGCCGTCACTATCGGTATTGCTGCTGGTCGGCGTCACGCTGCCACCGCCAATCGCCACGACCCAGGCCACGGCCGTGTTGGGTACTCCATTCCCGTCGCCATCGATGAGCCGCACCACGAGCTCGGCCGGAAGCTGAGATCCGACCTGGCCCGTCTGGTCGTTGCCCGACACGACCGCCAGATGGGAGGCGTTCCCTGCTAGGGCCGTGTGCACGAAGGTCACGGGTGAGCCAGCCAGACCCTCCGAGGTGGCCACCGTGGTCTGCTGGCCCGCAGCGGGACCGAGGACCCGCTCCACCGAGGCTCGGCCCTGGTCGTCCGTGTTCACGATGGCATCGCTGACCGTTCCGCCGCCCTCGGCCTCCCAGCTGATCGGTACCCCGGCGATCGGGTTGCCGAAGGCGTCCGTCACTTGGACGACCAGCGGCTCGGCCAGGGGAGCGCCGACATTACCGGTCTGATCTTCCCCAGCCACGGCCGCCACGTTGTTGGCGTTCTCGGAGACCGCGATCGCCATGAACGTGGTCTTCGGGGGAGCCGCACCGGCCGCCAGCCTTGCCTCTCCAGTTTGCTGCCCGATAGTGGTGCCCAGCACGATCTGGGCGTTGGCCTGCCCGTTTGCGTCGGTGGTGGCGGTGTGAGGCACGACGTCGGCGCCGGGCCCACCGGAGGTCAGCTCGAAGGTGACGGTGGCCCCTTCAACAGGCCGACCCCGGGTGTCGGTCACTTCGACCACCAGAGGGTCCGCCAACGGCTCGCCCACCCGGCCGCTCTGGCCGTCTCCCCGCAGTACCTCAATCGCGGCCGGCTGGCCTTCGCTTGGGAGAAGCAGGCCGTCGCCCCCACCGCAGGCGACCAAGAACAAACCCAGCACCGTGAGCCACCTGCCGGCGCTGGCATGGGGAGTGAAGCCCGCGGTACCGCGGGCCAGAGATGGGCGGAGTGGCGGGAGCTGAGCCTCGAGCACGGAAGAAGTAGGCACCGGTTCGACTCTCGACGACGACTCCGAAGAGCAGGAATTACTGGGACATCGACAATGTGAACGGCGAGGGTCGGCGGATAGACCCGGCCGGTTGACGCAAATCTAGGGGCGCGAAATGCCGGCCGAGGTGACGCATCGCACCAGGGCGCGGTCACGCCGTCGAGGCTAAGGTCGGGGGGCGGGCTCGAACATCAGCTGGTCGGGGTAGCACCAGCCCCAGTCCTCGCCAGGCTCGAAGCTCTTCACGATGGGATGCTGGGTACCGTGGAAATGCTTCGTGGCATGCTTACCGGGGGACGAGTCACAGCAGCCCACATGGCCGCAGGTGAGACAGAGGCGCAGGTGCACCCACCAGGCGCCCGTCTTGAGGCACTCCTCGCACCCGTCCGGCGTGTTGGCGCGGACCGGGCGCACTTGACCGAGATGGGTGCATTTCACGGCCGGCTCTCGTTGCGGCGCTCGAGGGCCTGCCGATCCCAGCCGGCGAGGTCCGCCCCAACCTCATATGTGGTTTGGAGAAACTCGAGCAGCATTTCCTCCGGGCGGGCGGCGGTCCGCACCGCTTCGTAGGGCAAGATGAACTCCCTGAGATCGGTGCTATAGTAGGCCGCACCGGGTCGGACCCGCGCTTCGGCAAACCCCGGTGGCTCCGGGTATGAGTACGCGTAAAACACCGGGTCCGCAACCGGACCGCCCGGAGCTCCGGGCCACCAGCCCGCGCTGATGCATTCGTGGGAGTAGGCCTCCCGGACTACCTCATCGGGCAGGTGGGGGATGCCCCCGGGGTGAACCGGCGCGCGCCGACCGGAGAACCTGGTGCACGCCAGATCGAAGCCGCCCCAAAAAATGTGGACTGGACTGCACTTGCCGATAAATCGCCCACGAAATTGCTGGATGACCTGGGCAGCCCGGGAGAGGAGCACCCAGCACCGGTTGACGGCATCCGGATCGTACGACCGGTGCTGCCCGTCTTCGGTGAAGGGCAGCTCGTCTTCCATCTCGCTCGGCACCGGCCGGATACGGACGGGCATGCCCAGTGATTCCAGCAACGAAGTGTATTCGCGGTAGAAGTCGGCCACGGATCGCGGCACCAAGGGCATGGCCCGGGTAGCGCCGTCACTGGTACTGACCAGCAGGTCGTGAGCGACGAAGTCGAGCTCCACCTCGAGGAAACGGCTGTCGTACGGCATGGGTGAGGTGGTGAGCCCGCGAGCCGTCGGGTAAAGGGCTACGTGCCACCAGTGATTGACGGGAGGGGACAGCGCCAGGCGGGTCTTCCCGATGACCTGAAGCCACCGCTGCAGGGTATCTCGGGTGTCATTCCACTGCGCCAGCGGCAGGCTGGGCCACGCCGCGCGGCCATCGACCGTGGGGTTCACCGACGTAGCCATCACAACCTCCGTCCCGACGGACCACGCACGCTATACCCGGCGTCCTTTCTGCCGAGCGCCTCTGCTCTAATGATAGCGTCGTCCCAGCCTCGGGCCGGAGCTCAGGCCAGGGAGTGGTCCCGCCCCGGCGATTCCGAGCCGGCGCCCAGCAGCCGGTCTACTGCTGCCAGAAAGGTTTCGCTCCGGAACGGCTTCCGGAGCAGGTGGCCGTCGAAGTATGCGGGGTCATCTGTGATGCCGGTGTCCCGGCCAGTGATGAACAGGACCGGGACCGCCGGGTGGTGGGGCCGGAACTCACGAGCGAACTCGATTCCGTTCATGACCGGCATGTGGATGTCGGTGACGACCAGCCTGAGAGCCCCGTTCAGGCCGGCGGCCGCTCTCAATGCGGCTGCACCGTTCTCCGCCTCGATGACGTCGAATCCCGCCCCGCCCAGCACCCGTGCCAGCAGGCGGCGGAGGAACTCCTCGTCGTCAACCAGCAGGATGGTGGGCTGCGGGGTCGTTGGGTCTCGGTTGTCTCGCATACGTCAGACTCGTCTGACTGCCTACGAGGCAGGATGTTAACCCACTCAGCGCTCCGAGCCTCTCCCCAGTCCTACCTCAAAAGGCGCCCGGACCATGAGGCGGTACGAGTATTCCCACTCCGAGTGCCCCAGGGCGATACTGCGAAGCTCGTCAAACTGATGGAGCCGGAACTCCGCATCCAGCGTCACCCCTGACTCGATGGCGATCCGGCGGGCCACGCCGTACTCCTGGTAGTGGCGGCTGGACTTATAGTATTGCGGGTCGGCGCCCCGCGAGTTGTAGCTGTTGTCGCCTTCCTCCGACAGAAAGTCCTGTCCCCACCACTGTATGGTGAAGAGCTCCACCCAACCCCGCGGCGAGATGGACCCGCGTACGTAGGTCCCGCGTCCCTGGTCGGGCCGATTCGGCTGCGGTGTCGGGTCGATGCGTCCATGGCTGGTCAGCCAGTAAACACGAAGCGAGCTCACGTCCAGTAGCGGTAGTGTGCCGGTCAGTCGGGCACCGAAGGCCATCACCTGATTATTGGTGACGGGAACCCCTGCGCTGTAGAGCTGCCCGCCGTGATGGAGACCATGGCCCTGGAAGTCGAGGCTGAGGTAGGGTTTTGGACGAACGTGAAACAGGAGACCATAATCAAAGACCTCCCGGCTATTCCTCGTGTTGAGATGCTGCCAATCGATGAAGAGCTCACCGCCGATCCACCCATGGTCTTCCCGCCATTGCAGCCCATACTCCACCGGGCGGGTGAACTCGAGGGTCGTGACCTCGAGCGGTTCGAGGTACCCATGCCGGTTCTCCGTCACCAGCGTGCCCAGGACCCCGAGTGAGTTCTGAGTGTGATAACGGAAGCCAAGCAGCGGCTTCACTTCGTCGAAAAAGTCGCTCCGGCCGCTCCGGTGATCCCCGAAGACCCCGACGATGACCTCTGTCCGCGGGCCTGGCGCCGCGGAGAAATAGGTCTGCATCTGGGCTCCCAGAATGGTCTGGCCCACGCGGTATGGGTTGAAAAACTCGGTGTTGTCGCCGTAAAACGTGGCGCCGCTCTTCCACTTGAAGTCCTGCGCGGACGCCAAGCGGGGTGGCTGGGTGAGGCATGCCAGGATCACACAGGTGATCCAGATTGATCCCGGTTGGCTCGTCATGGTCCTACGTGAGGAGGGGGGTGGTTCCAATCTACTCTGTGGAGAACTTCCCACAACGCGAGCTGCCGCGAGCGCCGACATGCAAGCCCCGGGCCCGTGCATACTTCAGTGGGCCCTCTGGGATTCGAACCCAGGACCTACGGATTATGAGTCCGCTGCTCTAACCGTCTGAGCTAAGGGCCCGCGTGGCGAAACATGTGATGCCCCCTGCGGCCGGACAAGGCGGGAGGAGAATGGTCAAGAAGGACGGCTGGCCGGCAGGAGACCTCGCACGGCGTCCACCAGCGCTTCCGGACTGAACGGCTTCTGCAGAAAGCGCTTCGCCATCTCTCCCTGGGGACTCTCGTACGCGGAGATGTAGAGGACGGGAGGCGGCGAAGGAAGGCTGGAGACCTCGAGGGCAAAGGCGTGGCCACCCATACCCGGCATGACAAGATCGGTGACCACGAGAGCAACCTTGCGCCGGGTCAGCCGAAGCAGCTCCAACGCCTCCTCGCCATCATTGGCCAGGATGACCTCGTAACCGGCCTCGGTCAGCGCTCGCTTCAGGAAGCGCCGCGCAACCGCCTCGTCATCCACCACCAGAATCATCTGCGGCATTTCCCCGCCCCCGGGCAATTTGACTACGAATCTAATGCCGGACGCCCCTGATTTTCTCGTACAACTCG
Source organism: Gemmatimonadales bacterium (assembly GCA_034666205.1). Classification (GTDB taxonomy): domain Bacteria; phylum Gemmatimonadota; class Gemmatimonadetes; order Gemmatimonadales; family GWC2-71-9; genus CAVVWJ01. The sequence goes on along the minus strand of JAXDMF010000020.1, from coordinate 2,883 downwards.
ATGTGCTTCTCCGCCATTGCGGTCTGGGTAAAACGCTCCACGACCCGCTTGCGTCCCGCCTCGCCCATGGTTCGGCGTCGCCCGCTATCGCGGCTCAACGTTTCGAGCGCTCGTGCCAGGGCCGGCACATCCCGGAGGGGCACCTCGAGCCCGGTTACCCCCGGGACGTTTACCTCCCGCACGGCGCTCGGCAGCGCGGTGGTGATGACCGGCCGTCCGGCTGCCATGGCCTCGAGCACCACCAGCCCGAACATCTCCTCTACCGTCACCGACGGCAGCACCAGGAAATCGGCATCGGCCATTCGCCGGGGAAGGTCGTCATCCGGATACTCGCCATACCACCGGACCCGGTCGGTTATGGCCAGGGCCTGAGCCAGGGTTCGGAGCCGGGGGCCTTCCGGTCCGGAGCCGACGATGTCGAGCCGGAGCTCAGGCACCTGCTCCAGCGCGCGAAGCAGTATGTCCAGTCCTTTATAGGCGACCAACCGGCCGATGAAGATGGCCCGCGGCGAAGCACCGGGCGGCGGAGGCGGGACCACTTGCCACCGGGTATGATCGATCCCGAAAGGGATCACCTCGACCTTGCTTTCATATCCCCTGAGCTCGGTGGAGAGGGCGAGGTGCGCGCGGCTTGGCACGACCACGGCTCGGGCCCTCCGGATCACCAGCCGCGTCATCGGCCGGTAGATGGAGCGGAGCGCATCGGCATGCTGGGTGACGACGACCGGGGTGCGGCCCGCTCGCAGGAGACAGGCGAGGTCGGCGAGTGGATGCGGATGGTGCAGGTGGATGATGTCCGCCCGCTTCCATGCGGCGGCGATGTAACCGGGTGCGATCTCCTGGGAGCCAAGCGCCGCGAAGGAGAAGGCCCGGGTAACCGGGGAGCGGGTGCGACCCGGCGCGGAACTCCAGCCCCGGCTCTCGACGGCGACGACCTCTACCTGGTGGCCTAGATTGGCCGCCCCTTCAGCGAGAGTCTGGACCACGCGCTCCATGCCGCCCGATCGAGGCCAGTAGTACTTCGCGAGGTGCAGAATACGCATCGCTCGGATTGCCCTCGGGTGGTGGGAGCTGTCCTTCGGTCTATATTCACATATTCAGACTTGGTTCCGGCAACTTCGCCAGACATCCCGACCGCTGTCAACCTGAGAATTCGTTTGCGACGAAGCCTCGTGAGCAATCGCACTTCGGCAGCGCGGTAGCGTGCGCGCCGTCATCGTCTCCCACCTCTACGCCGATCCGGCAAACCGGGCGAAGCTTCGCTCGCTGGCCGGGCTGGGAGTGACCCTCGCGGTAGCGGTGCCGGACCGGTGGTCCTCGAGCGATGGCGTGTCGCACGGAACCGAGTGGGGTGACGACGCAGGCGTCCGCATGGTTCCGATTCCGGTACGCGGGCCGGTTGGCCGCCCTGAGCGGCTGCTCTGGAATGCCCAGACACTGCGTCGGCTGCTCACCGATTTTCGCCCCGACCTCCTTCATGTAGAGGAAGAGCCCTGGACCCAAGCCGCGGCCCTCCCACTCCGGCTGGCCCGTCGCCTGGGAATCCGGAGCGTGCTCTCCACGGCCCAAAGCCTTCCCCGGAGCTTTAGCCTCACGCAGAGATTTCGCAGGGAGAGGAGCCTCCGCGCCGCGACGGGTGTGATTGGGACCAACCGGCTCGCCGTGGCACTGGCGACGAGGCGAAGGCCTACCGCCCCTCACCTCACCCTCCCACGACTCGGCGTTACGCCGCCTCCCGCGGTGCCCCGGGTTCCCCGCCCTGCCCTGGGGATCGGATTCGTGGGACGTCTCGTCCCGGAGCGCGGCCTCGATCTCCTCTTTCGTGCCTGCGTGGGACTCGCCGGCAAGTGGGCCCTGACCGTGGTGGGAACCGGTCCCTCCCAGGAAGAGCTCGAGACCCTGGCCCAGCGCCTCGGCATCTCCGCCCGCATCTCGTGGCTTGGCGCCCTGCCCCGCGAGGCTGTGGAGGACGTGTGGCCCAGCCTCGACTGCGTCGTCCTTCCAGCAAGGACCACCCAGCGTTGGGTCCTCACCGTCGGCCGCGCCGCCCTCCAGGCGATGGCCCACGGGGTGGCAGTGCTCGCGACCGATTCCGGTGCGTTGCCGGAGTTGGTCGGCGATGCCGGTCGTATCGTCCCTGAGGAGGACGTCCCCGCGCTCACCGCCGCGCTCCAGGAGCTGTACGCCGATCGATCCGAGTGTGAGCGCCTTGGCGCAGCGGGGCGGAGGCGGGTTCTGGAGCAGTTTTCCGATGACGCGATCGCAGCAAAGACACTGGCGTTCTGGCGCTCACTGGTACCCGCAAGCGTTTGACTTCCGTTGACTTACGAGCGATCTTCATCCCCCCATGCATCCTACGTTCCAGCTTTTTCGCCGCGCTGCGGCCACCATAGCCGGTCTCGTCCTGGTATCCGCGGTGCGGCCACTTCCGGCGCAGGTTCCCGCGGGTCAAATGCCGACGCCGGATCAGGCCCAGCAGCTCCTGCAGAGTCAGCCAGGGCTGGTAGAGCAACTGCGGCAACGGCTCCAACTGTCTGGGCTCACGCCTGACCAGGTGCGGGCCCGGCTTCGGGCCGCGGGGTACCCGGAAAACCTGCTCGACGCCTACCTGTCCGGTTCGGACAGCACGCGGATGGCCACCCAGGGACCCCGAACTCTCGGCGCCGTTCGCGCGCTGGGCATTCTAAGCGACGCAGAGGCGGATTCACTCCAGGCCCAGGATTCGACGCGCGTCGTCTCCGACTCTCTACAACAGGTTCTCGATTCGCTGCACGCCTTGAGAGCGGACTCATCCCGCGCCGACTCACTCGCCGACTCGGTGGCCGTCCTGCGCTCACAACTCAAGCTGTTCGGCATGGAGACGTTTCGCCGGACATCCACCCG
>JAXDMF010000019.1:0-17337 GCA_034666205.1 Gemmatimonadales bacterium | reverse complement strand
TCAGGCATCGTTTTCCGGTGATCTGGGTTACCAGGCCATATGCCGCCCCGCCACAGCCTTTCTCCATCGCCCCTCACGGCACCAGGCGCACGATTCTTGCACTTTAATACAGGCCCTAGCTGGGAAGATGCAACCTTTCTCAGGGCACTCTGTGACTCCAGAAAGCCCCTTCACCCTGGTCCTCAGTGGCGGCGGCCTCAAAGGCTTGGCGCACATTGGCGTGCTCCGGGCCCTGGAGGAGCGCCAGCTGGTCCCCGACCTGGTCGTGGGATCCAGCATTGGGTCCCTTATCGGCGGTGCATGGGCGGCAGGTGTATCGAGCCGACACATGGAAGCGCGAGCCCGGCTGGTGCGTCGGAGGGACGTCTTCCAGGTTGCCCGGGCTGATGTCGCCTTCCGCCGTCTCCTTGCCCCTGCGCTCTATCGCCGTGAGCCACTCGAAATCCTCGTCAACGACCTGGTCGGCCAGGTCACCTTCGAAGACCTCAAGCGCCGGCTGCTCATCAACACGGTAGACCTGCATTCCGGCATGCAGGTCATGTGGGGACTTCCCGGGCTCCGCAGCGCCCGGGTGGCCGACGCGGTGGCGGCTTCGTGCGCCCTACCCGGCATCTTCCCACCTCGGGAGATCAACGGGCGAGCCTACGTGGATGGGGCCGTGGTGGAGAACCTGCCGGTCCGCATGGCCGCTTCTCTCGCGCAAGGACCCATCCTCGCGATCAACGTGGCTGCCACCAGCGTGCTCCGTTCCCAGACCGAGACACAGGGGTTTGCCGCAACCTACATTCGCGGGCTCGAGATCGTGATGCAGAACCAGATCGAGAGTCAGCTGCGCGATTGGAAAGGGCCTCCGCTGGTGCTGGTGCAGCCAAGGGTCGAGCACATATCCATGTTTGCCTTCGACAAGACCGAGGAGCTGATCGAAGCGGGCTACCGTGCCACCGCCAACACGCTGGACCAGCTCGGCACCAGGCTGGAGGGTGTCGCCCGCGGTATGCACCCCACCCGAAGGCTGCGTGTGCTGGTAGATGAGAGCCGCTGCGTGGGGTGCGGGTCCTGCGTAATCCAGGCGCCTCAGGTCTTCCGGCTGGATGCCCGAGGCAAGGCTCAAGTTTTGTCCCCGGTCCAGAGCTGGTCTCCGATCGACGGCGCGTACGTACTCAACTGTCCCACCTACGCCATCAGTGTGAGTCCCGAAGACTCGGCGGCTTGACCTCGAAAATGAACACTGCGGCGCCGGTCTGCCGGAACGGAAGCAGATTGCGGATCGGCGTCCGATAGTAGGGTCGAACCCGCACAGCGCCCCACGGCGCAAGGGCGCGCTCCAGCGTCGCCTGATCGTAGAGCCTCTTGTGGTCCGGATCCCAGAAGTGCCGCCCGACCGGAGTCGTCCCCACCAGCACGCCGCCCGGTGCCAAAAGCCCTACCAGCTCCCCCATGAGCGCGGATTCGTCCGGCGCGTGCTCGAGAACCTCGTTGCAGTACACCAGATCGAACTGTCCCGGGCCCGGGGCCACCGTGGTGAATCGGGGAAGTATCGCTGACCCGCGAAATTTTTCTGCCTGGGCAATCGCCGCGGGTGAGAGGTCGTAACCGACCGCCTCCCCGCCGAGCTGCTGCAGCCGGATCGTGAAGACGCCGTCCATGCACCCGAAGTCGAGGACTCGCTTCCCATCCGGGCGATAGCGTCGGAGCAACACTCGCTGACGCCAGAGGAGATGCCGCAGACGCCAGGCGAGATCGAGGGCATGGGATCCCTGTCGCTCGAGCCAGACGCGATACTGGTTGTCGTACTCCGCTGCCAGCGAGCCCTGAGGAATCGTAGCGGTCGTAGCGGTCATTGGTGTGCTACCTCCATTCGGAGCCTCGTGCCGATCTCATGACCGATTCCCGCCAGATCGGCAGTAACCCGGTCCCAGTTGTAGTAGGTCTCGACGGCGCGCCGGCCGGCGGCACCAAGCCGGCCGGCAAGGGCGCGGTCGTCGAGGAGACTTTGCAGCGCGCCACACACCTCGTCCGGCCGTTCTGGATCGACCAGGAGTCCAGTCTCCCCTTCGTGCACTGATTCCGGCACCCCGCCGCTACGGCCGGCGACCACCGGGAGGCCGCTCGCAGCCGCCTCGACCAGTGAAATGCCGAACCCTTCCGCCGCCGCTTCGGTCACCCTGGAGAGTCCGCAATAGATCTCCGCGCAATTGTACAGGCCCGGGAGATCGCTGTCCGGAACCGCCGTAAGAAACCGCACCCGATCTGCCACTCCCAGGCTTTGGGCCATGGCCTGCAAGGCAGGGAGCTGCTCGCCCGAGCCTACCACAGCGTAGCCTAGATCGGGATAGCGCTCACGAAGCCGCGCGAGTGCTCGCAGACCGGTATCGATGCCCTTGTGCGGCGTAAGCCGCGCCACCGAAAGTAGCCAGCGGCCTCGATCGAGACCGTATCGGGAGCGAACCGACGATGGATCGATCCCGGGACGAAAACGAGCCGGGTCGGTGCCCAAGGGGACGGTGCGCAGGTCCAGCCTGCCGTGGTCAAAACCAAGCTCATCGAGGACCGAGAGACACAGGTCCCGGGTCCACCGGCTGATCGCGACCAGAACCGCGGCGCAGCCAATCAGCGCCCGCGCGGTCTGCCGCTTGACCGCTGACCTTCTAATTCGGCGTTGCAGCAGGAGGAGGTCGGTTCCATAGAAGAGAATGCCGTACGGTGTGCCGACCCGTTGCCGAACCCAGCGAGCCGGATACCCGGCCGGCTTGAGGTTGCCACACCAGACAAACTCGGGATGAACCGTCCGCGCCAGTTCGGCCGCACGGCGGGACCAGGCCAGCAGACCCTGAAGAGTGCGGAGCCGAGCGCTGACGACGCCAGTACGATCGACCACATTGGCGAATCCTGCATCCACCTCGGGCCCTCCCTCATAGCGCCCAGTCGACACCACCAGGGTGCCCGGCGGGTAACGCCTGGCCAGCTCACCCATCATTCGGGCGATGCCGCCCCCCATAGGCGGGAAATCATAGGTCAGAAGCAGTTGGGTATTCATCTAACAATCTACCTGATGAGGGGATGGAGGGCATCCAGAAAGCGCTCGACCGCGACGGGGATGCTGAGCTCCCGCACCAGACCGGGATCGGGAAAGGCGCCATCGAAGGCAGCACCGATCGCCTCCACCATCGAGTCCACATCGTCGGGAGGAAACAGGTGGGCCGTCCGCCCCACGAACTCGCGATGCGGCGGTATGTCCGACGCCACCGTCGGTGTGCCCGACGCGACCGCTTCAACCGGGGTGAGGCCGAATCCTTCGAACCGGCTGGGGCAAACGGCGACTCGGGCTCGATGGTAGGCATCGGCGACCGCGGCATCGTTGGCGTCGGTCTCGATCCGGCAACGAACGGCGAGCGACGTGGCCAGCCGTTCGAGGGAGTCGCGCTCGGGCCCCCGACCGATGAGACGCACCTGGACGCCCGGACCGAGGCGGGCCGCCGCGCGGAGGGTTGCTGGTTGGTTCTTGTAGGGCTGAAGCCGTGATACCGTGAGCAGCGTCGGCGGATCGTCGCGCGCGGCCGAGGCGGGACTGAAGCGTTGAGAGTCGTAGCAGTACGGGACCCGTCGAGCGTCGAGTCCAAAACGATGCCGCACGACGGCCTGGGTCATCTGGCTGGGGACCCACACCTCGCGAGCATGAGCCGCGATGTAGCGGAGCCGGCTGTAGTATCCGCCTCTGCTGGGGAACCCACCAACCGGGCGCGGCAGCCGGAAGAAGCGGCCGCCGGCCCACCAGACCGGGTCATAGGAGCCGGATCTGGTTGCCTCGGGGTGCAGATCCCAGATGTAGAGCACGAGGGGACAGCCACGCGCCCGGGCATAGCGCCAGGCTTCCACCGCCTTCGTGCCGCTCATCGACAGGGTCAGACGGGCAGGTGCATTACCCTCGAGCGAGATTGAAAGCCCGCGGCGCCGGAGCTCTGGAACCAGCAGGGTGGTATAAGGATTCGGTGCAAACCACCTAAGGTCATCCACCGGACGGCCAGTCTATTATACCCCGATGCGCATCGTCGTCCTCGGAGCGGGCGGAGCCCGGAAGACGGAAGCCTCGATCGTTCGCGCTGCCCGCTCCCTGGGGCACGACTGTCGCCTCGTGAACGTGGTAGGCTGGTCCCGGTACGCTGGTCCATGGTCCGGCCGGATTGCCCGGTACCTGACGGAGGCGTTCGAGCCGGATCTTCTGATCCTCACCCGCCATGCCATCGAGCTCGGCGAGCCGGTCATCCGGCGCCTGGTTCAGGGTCGTCGAGCGGCGTTCTGGTATTTTGACCTCGAGCTCAAGGAAAAGGTATTACGCCTGGGACAGCTGGTGGGGACGATGTACGTCACCTACCTCAGTCAGGTAGAGGCCTGTCGCGCGGCGGGCATCGAGCAGGCGCGGTTTCTTCCCCAAGGCGTCGACCCCGGACGGGACATCCCCGCGGCCTCCGCTCCGCAGCAGTACCGCTGTGACGCCTCTTTCGTCGGGTCAGGCCAGTCAAGCTACCGGTACGATGTACTTCGGGCCGTTGCGGCCGTGAGCCGGCTTCAGATCCGCGGACCGGGGTGGCAGAATGCACCATCGGACCTGCCCATCGCCGGCGGGCCGGTGCATGGAAAGCGCTTGGCTCAGGTGATCCGGGGAGCAGCCATTTCTCTGGGAGCCAGCTCGTATCCGGGTCAGGACGCCGAGCGGTTCTCGGCCTCGAATCGCATGTGGACGATCCTCGGTTGCGGGGGGTTTTACCTTGGTCGCTACGTCGGTGGGATCGAGAGCTTCGCTGCCGACGGGCGCCATTGCGCCTGGTACCGGAGCCCGGCCCAGGCCGCGGAGCTGGCCCGCCATTACCTGGACCATCCGGCGGAGCGCGAGCGGATTGCCAACGCAGGACGGGCCCATGCCTTGGCGCACCACAGCTACGCAGACCGGCTCGCGTTGCTTCTGGCCGGCAAGGGCTATCCCTTGCCGACGATTTTGTAGTTCCTGAACTCGAAAACCCGTACCCCGGTTACCCGTTCGATAAGCCCGGACAGGTAATAACGCAGGAACCCCCAACGAAAACGCCGCGGCTCGACCGTCCGCTCGGGATCGTGCTGCCGCGCCTCTATCCAGCGGCCTGCTACCAACGGGTGGGTCCCGGTAAATCGCCGGATCCCAGGGATCCACGCGAGCAACGGACGGCTCTCGTCGGCATTGCGCCAGGGATACATGGTTCGGCCGAGGTCTCGTTTCTCTCGCAAGGCGTGCGAAGGCCGAGCCCAGCCGTAGTGAAACATCTCGGCGTCAGTGAGCCGCGCGCGGATCTTCCGGTGGTCGGAGCCCACCCGGAACCCTTGGGCGCCTTGGTACGGCCGGATGTCCAGCTCAGGCGCCAAGCGGACCGCTCGCACTTCCCGACGGTACCAGCGGCGATGGGTCGCGATATTCTCGAAGCCGCCATAGAAATGCAGGTAGCGAACCAGAAGTCCCTCGACCCGCTCATCACTGTCGTACTGCTGGATCGCAGCAGCCAGCTCCCTGGCGCCGCGCTCGTGCAGCACCTCGTCGGCTTGGATGTACACGCCCCAGGGGTGGGCGCATGCCCGCATTGCTCGGTGGGTCTCGATCCCCAGAACGGTGTTGCCCCGAGTCATGTCCCATTCGGTTTCCACGATCCGGATCTTTCGGTCCCCGATGGATTGCACCAGCTCGAGGGTCTCGTCCTCGGAAAGACCGACGTTGACCACCACCTCGTCGCAGATCGGCAGAATCGAGCGGATGCTCGCTTCCACCGGGAAGTCGAGCTTGATCGCGTTTCGAACGATGGTGAACCCGGAAACTTTGACCACTATCTCCCCCCGGCGGTGAGCTGGAAAATTTGCCCTGACCCGAAGGATCGGAGCAAGGTCACCGTCCAGCATCGAATTGCCCGCTTGGCGACCGGCCCATGCGGCCGATACATTGCGCCGGCATGCACATCGCCCTCTACTTCCATGGTCGTGTCCCCGTGCGCGGGTACGGTGGAACGCAGCGCGTGGTCGTATGGCTGGCTCGAGGACTCGTGCAGTTGGGACATCGCGTCACGCTGCTGGCGGCTGAGGGCTCACAGATACCCGGACTCGCCGTTGTGGAGCTCGACCCTCGGGCGACCAGTCGGCCGGGGTTCGATCTCACTCCGTTTCTCCCTGGTTCACTCGACCTCCTGCATACCCACGCCCCGCTTACCGCACCACCCGACTGTCCCTACGTCTTCACTCTTCATGGCAACCTTCGGCCGGGGAGAGCGCCGGGCCCGAACACCATATTTCTAAGCGCCGACCATGCCAGCCGTCATGGCGCCAGGGCGTTTGTCTATAACGGGGTAGATCCGTCCGAGTTCGTGTTTCGCCGGGAGAAGGGCGACTACGATCTCTTCCTGGGGCGGCTTCACAGCGTGAAAGGGTATCGCTGGGCGATGGCGGGTGCCAAGCGCTCGGGAACGCGCCTCCTCGTGGCCGGCGGCTGGCGGTTAAGCCTTCGCCGGAACTTGCGGTTCGTCGGCGCGGTCGATGGCGAGCGGAAGGCGGATCTGCTGGCGAGTGCCGCGTGCCTCTGGATGCCCGCCCTCTGGGAAGAGCCGTTTGGGCTCACCCTGATAGAGGCGATGATGAGCGGAACTCCCGTACTTGGCACCAGGCGGGGCGCGCTTCCCGAGGTGGTCACGGACGATGTAGGCGCGCTGGGGGACACCCTCGACGAGCTGATAGAGCTGCGCTCGACGATCGAGCGGCGGGATCCAGGCGCATGCCGTGCCCGGGCTGAGCGCTGGTTCAGCCACACCCGCATGGCCGAGGAGTACGTGCGCATGTACCAGCACTATTTGGCGAGCGGAAACCTTCCCGAAGGGCATGTGACGACATGAAGAATTACAGAGGCGTGCTGACGACCGGCTCCGCGTCACGGAACTGCAGATCGTACAGTCGCCGATATAGTCCACCGGCCCGGAGCAGCTCCTCATGGCTTCCGCGCTGCACCACTTTCCCTTCGTCGAGTACCACGATCTCGTCCGCATCCCGCACCGTCGTAAGGCGATGGGCAATGACGAGCACCGTCCGCTGCCGCATCAGACGCTCGATGGCCTGCTGAACCAGACGCTCCGACTCGGAGTCGAGCGCACTGGTCGCCTCATCCAGGATCAGGATCGGCGGGTCGCGGAGGAGCGCACGGGCAATCGCGATCCGCTGGCGCTGGCCCCCGGAGAGTCGGGTGCCCCGTTCGCCCAGCAACGTGTCGTACCCCTCAGGCAGACTAGCGATGAACCCAGCCGCGTTGGCAGCTCGAGCCGCAGCCTCGACCTGATCCCGAGTGGCGGTGGACGAGCCATAGGCGATGTTGACGTGGACCGTGTCGTTGAGCAGAACCGTGTCCTGGCTGACGACTCCCAATAACGCCCGAAGCGAGCCCCGGGTGAGCCGGGTGAGCGGGACGCCGTCCATCAGGATCTGGCCACCGATAGGATCGTGAAACCGGGGGAGCAGGTCCGCGGCGGTGGTCTTTCCTGCCCCGGACGGCCCCACCAGGGCAACCACCTTCCCGCGCGGCAACCGGAATGACACCTCGCTCAGCACCAGGTCGCCGTCACCGTACCGGAACGACACCCGATCGTAGACCACGTCCTGCTCGAAGCGCGCGGGCTCCTCCCCCGGCCGGTCGATCTCGGTGGGCGGCTGATCGAGGAATTCGAATACCCGCTCGGCGCTGGCCAGGGTGACTGCCATGGTGGCAGGGAACGACGCGATGGTCTTGAGTGGTGACGTGAGCTTGAGCGCGGCCATGAGGAACACGATGATGGTCTGCGGCGCCAGCGGTGCGGCTAGCCCGACCAGCCCCGGCTTAGTTCCGGCCCAGATGATCAGAATCACCAGAAACCCCGCGAATACTTCGGTCAACGGGCTGGTCAGCGAGGAGAAGCGTTGCGTACGGATGACCCGCTTCCGGTAGCGCTCGGCCTGCCGCGCGAAGCCCGTTGCCTCCCGCTTCTCCTCCCCGTACGCCCTGATGAGCCGGATGGCCCCGAGTCGCTCCGAGACGGTCGCCGTGATCTCCCCGCGCTCCTGCGCCCGTGCCCTTGCATGACTCCGGAGCCGGCGCAGAAGCACCTGGAGTCCCAGCACGAGAATGGGTACGAATGCGAGAGTAAGGAGGGTGAGGCGCAGGGAGATTTGGCTCAGGATCACCAGCGTCGTGGCGACGACGATGAGATTCTGAAAGAGTGACAACAGCGACGCTGTGATCACTGTCTTGGTCTGATCCACTTCGGTGATGATCCCCGAAATGAGCTGGCCGGCCTTGACCCGCTGGAAGAAGCCGAGCTCCAGCGTCAACAGATGGGAGAAGAGCTTTGTCCGCAGGTCGCGCACGAGTCCTTCCTGGGCTCGCACCGAAATCTGGGTTGAGGCGTAGCTCAGTACGTTCTTCAGCACCAGCCCCGCTACCAGGAGCACGACCAGGCGGGCGGCGGCCTGGCCCGGCGTCGCTCCGGCTACGATAGGCTCGACCATGCGGTCCACCAACGCCTCGAGCCGGGTGGACCCGGTCCGAAGCTGGCCGGCCGTACCAAACAAATGTTTGAGTAGCGGGATCAGGATGACGAGTGTGAAACCGTCGAGCAGGGAGGCCAGAAATGTGGTGGCGAGTCCGAGACCCAGAAGGCCGCGGTACGGCCTGACCAGCCGCAGGAGTCGGAACTCGGTCCGCACGCTATCCCTGACGTGGTGTCAGCAAGGCGATCGGCAGGAGTACCTCCTCGGGCGACACCCCACCATGAAGAAACGCCCCGCGGTAGCGCGCCTGATACTCCCGCAGCTTGGTCGGGTAGACGAAGAAGCGGTCACCCGTCGCCAGCAGCAGCCGGGTTCCAGGAGTGCGCGCGGGCAAGCCGAAGCTCGGAAGGTCGTCCACCACCAATGCCGAGTCGGGGTCCTGGGCCCGGAGATCGTCGCCGAATTTGTAACGCAGGTTCGATGTCGTGTCCCGCTTGGCAAAGACTGTAGCCGGCGTATGGCAATGGATCGAGCCGTGATCCGTCGTAAGCAACACCGGGACTCCGCGACGCTCGGCCTCTCGCAGGGCGTCCCACAGGGGGGATCGCTCGAACCAGGTGCGGGTCAGATTGCGCAGCGCGGGTGTGTCCCGAGCCACCTCGAACAGGGTCGAGTTCTCGGTTCGGCCGTGGGTGAGCTGGTCGATGAAATTGAACACCAGCGCCGTGACGCCGTTCTTGGCCAGGTGCGCCGGCAGCCGCTTCAGTAGTCCTTCGCCGTCCGCGGCAGTGAAGACCTTCTCGTAATGCACCGGTACCGCCCGGCCTGTGATTTCCCGCAACTGTTCCGTCAGCAGCTCGGCTTCATGGGCGTTGAGGCTCGCGTCCTCGTGGTCGTTCCACCACTGGGGATAGCGAGCCTTGATCTCCGCCGGGAAGAGTCCACTGAAGATGGCATTGCGGGCGAAGGGAGTGGCGGTCGGCAGGATGGAGAAGTAGTGCGCGGTCTCGATATCGAACCTGGCACTGATCAGAGGGCGGATCATGGCCCACTGGTCGAGACGGAGGCAGTCCACCACCACCAGCATGACCCGGCCATGCCGGTCGAGCACCGGTCGCAGGAACTCGGCACCGATATCCACCGAGAGCGGCGGCCGGTCACTGTCGCCCTCCTGCAGCCACTTGGCGTAGTTCCGCTGGAGGTAACGGGCGAAGTCCTGCCGCAGACTGTCCTGCAGCGTGCGCAGCGCGTCCTGGAGTCCCGGCTCGTCGGCCTGGCCGAGCCGGACTTCCCACTCCGCCAGCTCCACCACCAGCTCGATCCACTCGCGCCATGCGAGGGGTCCGCCCCGCCGGGCTTCGAGCTCGCGAAAGCGGGTGGCGAAATCGCGTGACAGCCGCTGCTGGCGGATCCGGTCGCCTTCGAGCAGTCGGGTAACCACCGAGAGGATCTGCCGCGGATTCACCGGCTTGATGAGATAGTCGGAGATGTCCTGGCCAATGGCGTCCTTGAGCGTCTCCGGTTCTTCGCTCTTGGTCACCATCACCACCGGCATGCCGTTATCAATGGCCCGAATGGCTTGAAAGAGGTCGAGCCCCCGGCGCCCGGGCATCTGCTCGTCGAGCAGGACGACACCGTACGACTGGCGCTGAAGCAGCACCAGAGCGTCATCCCCGTGGGTGCTGGTCTCGACTGCGAAGCCCTGCTCTTCCAGGAACAGGATGTGCGACGTGAGGCTTTCCACCTCATCGTCCACCCACAGGATGCTTTTGGGACGGGGCATGCTGTAACCTAACCGGCGTGAGCGGTGAGCGGTAAGCAGTGAGCGGGGTGCTCCTCGGTGTTCCCGCCAACCGCTTACCGCTTACCGCTTACCGCAGTACTTTCTGCCCCGTGCCCGACACCTCCCGCACCCCAAACATCCTGGTCGTGCGCTTCAGCTCGATCGGCGACATCCTCCTGACCACTCCCCTGCTCCGCGCAATCCGGCGTCGCCATCGGGACGCACGCGTGACAGTACTCACCAAACAGGCCTACGTCCCGCTGCTCAGTGAAAACCCGCATGTGAATCGGATCATCGCGCTCGGACCGGGCCGGTCGCTCCGGAGCCTGGCCGCGGAAGTCACAGCCAGCTCGTTTACCCATCGCCTCGACCTGCACGGCAGCCTTCGCAGCCGGGCCCTCCGGGCAATGGCCCCGGGGCGCTGGACCTCGTATCCGAAGCACCGCATCGCTCGCGCGTTGCTCATCCATACCAAGCGGAATCGCTATCGCGACCGGCGTCAGGTTCCCGAGCGCTACTTCGATGCTGCGCGCGATCTCGACGTATCGCCCGACGGCGCACCGCCGGAGTTCTTTCTTGGGGCCGATGCACAGGGCGAGGCGGCCCTCTGGCTTGCGGCCTCGGGACTGGCATCCGATCGGCCGCTCATCGCGGTTGCTCCCGGCGCCGCTCACGCTACCAAGCAGTGGCCGCTGCAGCATTGGCGCGCGCTGGTCAGCCAGATCACTTCCGGTGGGTCCAGCGTGGCGATCGTCGGAGGGCCCGGGGATTCGGCCCTCGGAACCGCGCTCGCCGGCTCGGGCCAGGCTCAGGTCGCGAGTGCGGCCGGGGTCTTTGGGCTGCAGACAACCGGCGCCCTGCTCCGCCGGTCCGCCGCAGTCGTATCCGGCGACACCGGCGTCATGCACATGGCCACCGCAGTCGGCACGCCCGTGGTGGCGCTCTACGGCCCAACCGTCGAGCCGTTCGGCTTCTTTCCCTATGCTCGCCGCGCGACGGTGTTGGAAGTCGCCCTGTCATGCCGGCCGTGCAGCAGTCAGGGAGGCCCTCGCTGCCCCCTCGGCCATCACCGCTGCATGCTCGAGCTTCGGCCCGATCTGGTCTACGACTCAGTCCAACGGTGGATCGCGTGAACGGATGGGATCCGGCGGCCACCGCACTGCTCACGTTGCTGCCGCAGACCGGGCGAGGGCCCAAACGCGGCGGGATCTTTGCTCTCTGGCTGACGCTTCGGGTCGCCCAGGATCTGTTGGGGGATTCGCCGCCGGCAGAACGGGCCCATCGCCGACGAGTGCAGGCGCTGGAGCAACGTCTCACCAGCCTCACCATGCCGCCGCCTCTGCGTCGGGCCCTCGCCGCTGCGGTGAGTCAGCTGCGCGACGTGCGGCCGGAAGCCGCCGCCCAGGTCCTGAGCCAACTCGTCGCCCCTGCGCGCGAAACCAGCGGCGCGGAAGCGGGAGAGGCCGTGGCCATGGCCGCACGGATCGCCCGGCAGTCCCTGCGCTGACACAACTGGTATACTCCGTCATGCCCCGCATTCCCAAGCGTGCCGAACGGCCCGCAGACTCGATGCTCGAGAAACTGGTGGCCCAGATCGACGCCCGCACCAGCGGGGCCCCCACTCCCGATACGGTACCCACCGGCTTTCCCTCACTCGATCGGGTGCTGGCCGGAGGGCTCCGGCGGAAGGACCTCGTTGTTCTGGGGGGCGATGTGGGGAGCGGCAAGTCCGCGCTCGCGCTGGGAGTCGCGATCCGCACGGCCACCGCCGGCGTGCCCACGCTGTATTTCTCGGGCGAGATGGGCCCTGAGCGGCTTATGGAGCGAGCGCTTGCTATAGAGGGCCGTACGTCGATCGACGACCTGCGTCAGGGCCGGCTGGACGATGCCACCCGGTCGGCGGTGGGCGCAGCGGCGCTGAAGCTTCGCAACCAGCCGCTGGTGGTTCGACCACTGCTCGGCGCCGATCCGGACGAGATTCAATCCGCGCTCGATATGGTTCCCCGCCCCCAGTTGCTCGTGGTCGATTCGCTGCAGCTTACCGCGCCGCCTCGTCCAGCGTCACGATTGGAGGAGCGCGTCGCCCTGTCCGTGCGCGCTCTGAAGGCCCTGGCCGTCGAACGGGACCTGGTCGTGCTCGCGACAGCCCAGTTGCCCGGCCATCGTACGAGCCGCCCGGATCCCCGCCCCACGTTGGAGGATCTCGGCGGGTACGGGGCGATCAAGCAGAACGCAGACGTGATCCTGATGATTTTTCGAGAGGAGATGTACCGCCCGGGCCAGGGCGTGGAGGGCGCTACCGAGCTGATTGTCGCGAAAAACAGAAACGGCCCGACCGGGTTCGTGGACCTCTATTTCTACCCCAAGTGGCTCCGGTTCGTCGACATGCTGGACGCCGACTGAAGATTACTTCTTGGGCGAGCTCTTCTTGACCGAATCCTTTTGGACCACCGCCCCGGTCAGCTCGACCATCGTTCCCCGGTCGCCCAGCTTCCAGATCCGAACCCACAGCGGAGGACCGTTGTGCTCGGCATAGAGCACCGTCGAGCCATCCGGATTCTTGCGGTCGCTCACCAGCCGCCAGGGCGTGTTGCTCAGCACCGTCCGGTAGTACTCGATGACTTCCTCTACTCCGGCAGGGCTGTGCACAGTCAGCTGAAGCGCATCCGCGCTTCCGGCGCGCGAGACCAGCTCGGGGTCACGCGGCAGCGGCAGGTTGGAGAACGCCTTGGCGAAAGCGGGTTGGGGCGGCTGAGAGTCGCGGGGTTCGGAGCGGCAGGCCAACAGAACTACACCAGTGATGCTCAATATCTGTCGGAATGAGGGCATAGAGCGGTGAGATTAGTGGAGTCCGCGCGTTGCCGCAAGCGGGTGTGGCCCTTATGTTTCCGGATGCCGCACCGACGAATCCGCAGTCATCCAAACCTGGTGATCCCCAAGGAGTTCGGCCATGGCCGGCCATAGCAAATGGAAGCAGATCAAGCGCAAGAAGGCGATCACCGACGCCAAGCGCGCTTCCTCCTGGACCAAGGTCATCCGGGAAATCACGGTGGCGGCCCGGAGCGGCGGCGGCGACCCCGGCGGTAATCCCAGGCTGCGCACCGCGATCGATGCGGCCAAGGCGGTCAACATGCCGGGCGAGAACATAGATCGGGCTGTCAAGAAGGGGACGGGCGAGCTGGAAGGCAGCGTTTACGAGGAGCTGACCTACGAGGGATATGGTCCCGGAGGCGCTGCGATATTCATCGAGGCCACCACCGATAATCCGAACCGCACCGTGGCGGAGATCCGCTACGCCTTCAGCCGGAATGGTGGAAACCTGGGAGCCAGCAATTCGGTCGCCTGGATGTTCGATCGAAAGGGACAGATCTACCTCGACGCCGGCCGGCACAACGAGGACGTCGCCCTCGAGGCGGCTCTCGAAAGCGGGGCCGAAGACTTTGTCCCGGAGGGCGACCAGTACCTCGTAACCACAACGCCATTGACGTTTCACGCAGTACAGGATGCCCTCCGTGCCCGCGGCCTGACCGTGGAGTCGGCCGAGCTCGCCATGGTTCCCCGCAACACCGTGAGAGTCGAAGGCCCTGATGCCGAGCGCATCGTCCGGCTCATGGATGTCCTCGAGGAGCTGGACGACGTCTCGAAGGTCTTCTCCAATTTCGACATCGACGCAGCCCACCTCGCGGAGGCGGAAGCCTGAGGGCACGCCGGTGAAAGTGCTCGGCATCGATCCGGGAACGGCCATCCTGGGGTATGGCGTGGTCGAGAGCGGAGCGGGCGAGCGCCACCGCCTGTTGGAGTGTGGGACGCTAACCACTTCTGGACGCGACCCTCTGCCCGCCCGGCTTCGGGTGATCCATGATGGTATTACCACCCTCGTGGCGCGGCACACCCCCGATGCAGTTGCGGTCGAGAGCGCCTTCTACGGGCGAAATGTCAGGACTACTGTCGTGCTGAGTCTTGCTCGGGGGGTGATTCTGCTGGCTGCGGAGCTGGCTGGGGTGGAGATCGCGGAGTATTCCCCGGCCTCGGTCAAGAAAACCATTGTAGGAAAGGGCGCGGCCCTAAAGCCACAAGTCGGATACATGGTGGCTCAGCTTCTCCGCCTGAAGTCGTCACCCGCGCCCGAAGACGCGGCCGATGGTGTCGCCGTGGCACTCACTCATCTGATAATCGCCACCCGCCAGGCGGCCCTCCTTCGCGGGACGGCCGCAACCCGATGATCGCCACCCTGACCGGGCTCCTCGCCGAGCGTGAGGGCGATATGCTCGTAGTCCAGACCGACGGTGGTGTCGGCTATGCGGTGACGGTGCCGGTCGGCGTTGCCGCCCGGCTGCCGGCTCGGGGTACCCGAGTCAGTTTCTTTACCGAGCTCGTGGTGAGGGAAGACGGATGGGCGCTCTATGGGTTCGACACCGGGACAGAGCGGCAAGTTTTTCGCCAGCTGCTGACCGCCAGCGGCTTTGGTCCCAAGCTGGCGCTCGCCCTACTCTCCGCGCTTGGCCCCGAGCGCACCGTACGCAGTATCCTGTCGCGCGATCTGACCACGCTGAGCTCCGTCAGCGGGATCGGACGGAAGAAAGCGGAGCGCCTGGCGCTGGAGCTACAGGATCGCTTCAGCGACATTGCCTTCGAGCGGCCGAGCGTACGGCTCCCCGGCTCCGAGGAGGCCGTGCGCGCGCTCATGGGCCTCGGGTACGAGGTGGCGGCCGCCGACGACGCAGTTCGGGCTGCACTTGCCGAAGGGGCCCCCGCGGAAGCGCCGCAGCTCATCCGGCGCGCGCTTCAGCAGCTTGCCACTACCCGAGGGAGTACCTGAGCCGATGGTACGAGCCGCCACGACCGCCGAGTGGATCTGCACCCGCTGTGGAGCCACCAACCGCAAGCTCGTGGCCCAGGGCACGGCTGAGATCGCCGACCGCTGCGTCACCTGCCATACGGGACACCTAGTGCAGCCTGACATTCGCCCGGTCCGGTGGAATGCGCGATTAAAAGAGTGAGCGGTGAGAGGTAGGATCGACAGCCACCCTCTCACTTCTTACCCCTCACCTCTTACCTTGTAGCATGACCAAACTCCAAGTCACCACTCCCGAAGCCTTGCCCGAAGAAACCGGCGCCGATGCGGCGCTTCGGCCCTCGCGGCTGGATGAATTCATCGGCCAAGGCCAGGTCAAGGCCTCGCTCCAGATCGCCATCGATGCGGCCAAGCGGCGCCGGGAGTCGCTGGACCATACTCTGTTCTTCGGTCCACCCGGATTAGGTAAGACCACCCTCGCCATGCTCATGGCTCGGGAGATGGGCGTTCAGGTCCGGACGACGTCCGGCCCAGTCCTGGAGAAGCCGGGCGATCTCGTCGGCCTGCTCACTTCGCTTGCCGCAGGCGACATTCTCTTCATTGACGAGATCCACCGGCTAAAGCCGGTGTTGGAGGAGTTTCTCTATCCGGCGATGGAGGACTTCAGGGTAGACGTGCGGATCGCCGACGGGCCTAATGCCCAGACGATTCCAATGACCCTGGAAAAATTCACGCTGGTTGGCGCAACGACGCGCTTCGGCCTCCTTACCCCACCAATGCGGGCACGATTCGGGATCGTCGAGCGGCTTGGCTACTATCCCGCCGATGAGCTCGAACAGATCGTGACCCGCTCTGCCGGAATCCTGGCGGTCCCTATGGATGTCGAGGGTGGGGTCGAGATCGCCCGGCGCAGCCGGGGCACTCCCCGGGTGGCCAACCGGCTGCTGCGCCGGGTGCGGGACTACGCCGAGGTGAAGGCGGACGGGCGGATCACGGCAGACGTCGCGGCCGCGGCGCTCGCCCGGCTCAACGTAGACGAGTTCGGCCTGGATGACATGGATGCCAGGATCCTCACTACCATCATTCAGAAGTTCGGCGGTGGTCCGGTAGGGCTCGGCACCGTCGCCGTGGCCGTAGGCGAAGATGCAGGCACCTTGCAGGACGTCTATGAACCGTACCTCATTCAGCAGGGCTTCCTGGAGCGCACCCAGCGCGGCCGCTGCGTGACACCGCTGGCCTACCGCCGCTTTGGTCTGACGCCGCCAGCTGGACAGGCGACGATCTTTGACGCCTGAAGGTCTCCGCACCTCCGACTTCGACTACCACCTCCCGCCAGAGCTGATCGCACAGGAGCCCTTGCCCGATCGGTCGGGGAGCCGGCTCCTGGCCGTCTTGCGCGGGCAGAAGATGGAGAAGCTGCCCGGCACACGAACACCGGCAGGGGGCGCCGAGCTGGTCGATGCCCGGTTCTCCGAGCTGCCCGCCATAATTCCTCCCGGCGATCTCCTCGTCCTCAACACCACCAGAGTGCGTCACGCCCGTCTGCTGGGCACCCGGCCGTCGGGCGCGCCGGCCGAGATCCTGCTGATCCATCCCGCGTCGGACGGCGACTGGGTAGCGCTGGGCAAGCCGGGGAGCGCCCTCCGGCCAGGCAAGCGGGTAACGCTGGGGCCCAAGGCCGCGGTCGAGACAGTGGGGGTCCTCGCCGACGGCAATCGCCTCGTCCGCTTCGTGGGATTGTCCGCGGAGGCAGCCATCCGGCAGTATGGGCGCCTGCCACTCCCGCCGTACATCTCGCGGGCACCGTCCGAGCTGGACGAGTCGCGCTATCAGACTGTGTACGCCCGCCTCGAAGGAAGCGTGGCCGCACCCACGGCCGGCCTCCACTTCACCCCCGGGCTGCTCGAGCAGTTGGCGAGCGCGGGGGTGCTGATAGAAGATCTGGATCTCCAGGTCGGGCCCGGCACCTTCAAGCCGGTCGAGGTCGAGGATCCAGCCGCACACGAGATGCACCCGGAGCGATATGAGGTTCCGTCGGCACTCGCCTCGCGGCTTGCCGCAGTGCGCGCGGCAGGGGGATGCGTGTGGGCCGTCGGAACCACCGTCGTCCGCGCCCTGGAGAGCGCGGCCCGCGCCGATCGAATGGTGCAACCGGGAGCGGGAGAGACCCGGCTCATGATCACACCCGGCTATGACTTTCGAGTGGTCGATCGTATGCTGACCAACTTCCACTTACCGA
>JAXDMF010000018.1:0-15261 GCA_034666205.1 Gemmatimonadales bacterium | reverse complement strand
GGACTGTCGCTCGGGGCCGATGACTATCTCACCAAGCCGTTCTCGCCTCAGGAGCTCTCGCTCCGGGTCAGCGGCCTGCTCCGCCGGTTGGGCTCGCCTGCGGTGAGCGCCGGCTCGACGCTGACGGCCGGCCCGGTCACCATCGATCGCTCGGCCCATCGCGCCACTGTCGGGGGTGAGGAGCTCAACCTGACCGCGACCGAGTACAAGCTCCTACTTACGCTGGTCGAGCGCCGGGGCCGGGTGCAGACCCGCCCGCAGCTGCTGGAGACAGTCTGGGAAGCCCAGCCCGACATTCAGACCCGGACCGTGGATATGCACGTCCAGCGGCTCAGAACCAAGATGGGCGACGTGGGAAGACTGATCGAGACCGTGCGCGGGTTCGGCTATCGCTTCAAGGGGAACGAGCGAGGGGCGCGTAGCCGGTGAGCTTTGCGACGCGGCTGGTCCTCGGAACGGTGCTCATCCTCGTGCTCACGGTGGGCATCCTCTTCTGGGTGGCCGAGCGCTCGTTACGGCGTGATCTCGAGGGCGAGATCGGGCGCACGCTGGAGAGCGAGGCCGCACTGGTGCGGGAAGCGCTGCCGGCTGATTCCGTGGGCTGGCCCGCAGCAGTACGGCGCCTGTCAGCGCAGACCAAACACCGCATCACCCTGATCGATCGAGCCGGCTGGGTCCGGGCCGACAGCGATTTCCCCCCCGGTCCGCTGCCGCCGATTCAGAATCACGGGGGGCGGCCCGAAGTCCGCGCAGCAATGGCGGGAGGCCGCGGGCTCGCGCGACGCAAGAGCGAGACGGTTGGCCGGCTCCTGCTCTATGTGGCGATACCGGGTGGGCCGGGTGTCGTGCGGGTGGCGGCGGGGTTGGACCAGGTGGACGACGTCGTGCACCGGGCTCAGCGAGCCGTGGCCGGGGCGGCTCTGCTTGCCCTGATGATCGGGACCGTCCTCGCAGCGGCCGCCGGACGCTCGATTGCCCGGCCGCTCATCGAGATCGGATCGGCTGCGCAGGCGATCGCGGCAGGGGCGCCACCGCGTTTCCCCCGCTCCGGCGTTCCCGACATCGACCGATTGGTGCAGGCGCTCCGTCAGATGCACCAGCAGTTGGGCGACCGGTTCGACGAGCTCCGGCGGGAGCAGGCCGAAACCGGGGCACTGGTCGAATCGATGGTCGAGGGCGTGATCGCCGCGGACGAGCGGGGCCGGATTGTGACCGCCAATCCTGCCGCGCGCCGCCTGCTCGGCTACGAAGCTGGCGAGCCCTTGCCGGGGCTCCCCGAGCTCTTCCGGGTGAAGGCCGCGCGTGAGGTCGTCAATGCCGTGCTGCAGGGTCAGCCGGTGCAGGATCGCGAGCTCGAGATGGACGGCGGCGTGTTTCTGATGAATGCCCGGCCGTTGCCATCGGGCGGTGCCGTCCTGGTGATCCACGATCTCACCGCGATGCGACGGCTGGAGGCGATGCGGAGAGACTTTGTCGCCAACGTTTCCCACGAGCTCAAGACCCCGCTTACCTCCATCTCGGGCTATGCCGAAACGCTGTTGGGCGAGACCCCCGACGCCGGGACCACCCGGGGGTTCCTCATCACCATCCTCAATAACGCCCGCCGGATGCAACGGTTGGTGGATAACCTGCTCGACCTGGCGAAAATCGAGGCGGGCCACTGGCTGCCGGAGCGGGAGCAGGTGGACGTGGCCTCGGTCGCGCGCGAGACCTGGACCGAGCTGCGGGACCGTGACACGGCGCGGTCCATCGAGTTCGAGGTCGATGTCGCCGGCGACGCCGCGACGGTCCTGGCCGATGCCGACGCCGTCGGCCAGGTGCTCACTAACCTGCTCGACAACGCAGTGCGCTACACCGCACCGGGCGGTCGCATCGTGTGTCGGAGCCGGCGGGATGACGACGGGGTCGCCGTCAGCGTGAGCGACAATGGCATTGGGATCGTGCGCGAGCACCTGCCCCGGATCTTCGAGCGATTTTACCGCTCGGACCCGTCCCGCTCACGGGAGGAAGGTGGCACCGGCCTGGGGCTCGCGATCGTGAAGCACCTGGTGGAGGCTCACGGCGGGAGGGTGTCGGCGGAGAGCGAGCGGGGGGCCGGTACGACGGTTACCTGCTGGTTTCCCAATGGGGAGGCCTGAGCCGGCTCCGTGGCCGGACGCTCACAGACCTCGCGGTAGCTCCGATCCAGTCGCTCCATCTCCCGTTCCCAGGTCAGCGCTTCCGCCGTGAGCCGCGCTCCCTGAGCCAGTCGCCGGGTCAGCTCAGGATCGGTCGCGAGCGCCACCATCGCCCGAGCCATACGTCCAACATCTCCCTCCGGGAAGGCCAGCCCGTTCTCCTTGTTTCTGAGGTGGTCGCGCACCCCCCCTGCCGGTGCGGCGATGACCGGGAGTCCGCTCGCCATGGCCTCGAGCACCACCAGGCCCAGCGTCTCGGTGACCGATGCGAAGACGAACGCGTCGCAGCTGGCATAGAGATCGGGGAGGCGGGTTTGCCGATCGAGGAAGCCAAGAAAGGTGACCCCGTCCGGCGCCGCGGCCCGCAGTTCGGCTTCCCGCGGCCCGGCGCCAGCCATCACAAGGTGAACCCGTCCGGCAGGCAGGCTATCCGCTGCGAGTCGAAAGGCTTGAATGATCTGCTCCGCTCGCTTTTCAGGAGCCAGCCGACCCACGTACAGGAACACGAAGGCATCGCCAGCGCCCAGCTCCGCTCGTAACGCGGCACTCCGCCGACGCGGGTGAAAGAGCTCGGCGTCCACTCCCCGGCCCCATACCTCTACATCCTTCGCACCGAGCGCCGCCACGTCTCTGCGGGAGATGCTCGAGGGGGTGTACACCCGGCGGCTACGGCGGTGGAAGCGGCCCAGGTAGGCCGACACGGTGGGCCGGAGCCAGGGGGCGCCGTACGCGTCGGCATATCGCGCGAAATCGGTGTGGTACGACGAGACCATCGGCAGCCTGCTCCGGCCCGCCGCGGACTGTCCCATCCGGCCGATGCTGAACTCCGTGGCGCAGTGGACCAGGTCCGGGCGGAAGCGTTCGACCAGGCCGCGTACCGGCCCTATCCAGGGCAACGCCAGCCTGACTTCGGGGTACCGAGGCATCGGCACGCTCGGAATGGTCACCAGCTCCGCCGGCCCCTCATTCGAGCCGGTCTGGCCGCCCCACAGGGCGTGGGTGGCTGCGGGGTACCGGGGCGCCACCACCGCGCATTGCCAGCCCAGGCGGGACAGGCCGCTCACCATCAGCGCCGTGACGATCGAAACTCCGTTGACCTGAGGAGGATAGGTGTCGGTACAGAAGAGAACGCGCATCTACGCTCCGGGCGGGGACAGCGGAAACTCTGGGGCCGTGGTAACGGTTGGGTGAAGAGCCGGCCTCGGTTGGTGGGCGGACCGTTGAATCGTTACGCTGTCGTGACGTAGACGGGCAACGCTGTACTAGCGCTATACAGGAACTAGGTGGAATCTACAGGCCAGCATATGTCTATCCAGGAGCCTTCGGCGCACCCACGCCTCGCCGCCATCGACGTCGGCAGCAATACGATCCGGCTCACCGTAGCCGAAGTCCAGGACGATGATACCTATCGTATTCTGGATGAAGAGCGGGAGATGGTCCGTCTCGCTGAAAAGCTGGATCGAACCGGCCGCCTATCGGACGCAGCGGTAGAACGGGCCCTCGCGGCGATCGGGAAGATGAAGGCGATCGCGGACGGCTTCAAAATCACTGAGCTCCGGGCAATCGCGACCAGCGCGGTGAGAGAGGCTGCCAACGGCCGTGGCTTCACCCGGGAAGTCATGCGACTGCACAAGGTCCGCCTCGACGTGATCTCGGGTGAGGAAGAAGCCGAGTTGGCGTTCCGCAGCGCCGCCCGCCATTTCGATCTCCAGGGGCGCTCGACCGCGGTAGTCGATATCGGTGGTGGAAGTGTCGAGGTCATTCTCTCCGCCGGAACGGCGGTCGATCAGGTCTACTCGCTCCCGCTCGGCGCGGTGCGGGTCACCGAGCGCCTGGTCCGATCCGACCCGCTGCGGGACAAGCATTGGAAGCTGATGAAAGCGGAGATCGATCGCGGCATCCGGGCCGCCATCCGGCAGCCGGCTCACCGGGCTGAGATCATGGTCGGCAGCGGCGGCAGCTTTACCGCGCTGGCCCACATGTCCAAGTGGCAGCGGGAGGGCCGTCATGGGTCGGTCCAGGGCTATGTGCTTACCCCGGCAGAGATTATTCACCTGCTTGACCGGCTGCGGGAAGCTCCGCTCGAGGCCAGACGCCGCATACCCGGACTGAGCCCCGATCGCGCCGACATCATCCTGGCCGGCGCTACCGTCATCGCTCGTCTGGTGCGGCGACTCGGAACCCAGCAGATATTGGTGAATGAGCGCGGGATCCGGGACGGCCTCCTGCTGCATATGATCTCGGAGCTACCGGGCCGGCCCTCGATCGCGCAACTCCCGCAGTCGGGCAACCGGATGGAATGGGCCCGCCACTTCGCTCGGAAGTGCGGGTCGAACGAGCGGCACTGTGAGCAAGTGGCCACGCTGGCCCTCCAGATCTTCGACGGCCTCAAGGCGCGCTTTGGATTACCAGCCTCGAGCCGGGATCTACTGCAGGCCGCAGCGCTGCTGCACGACATCGGTTATCTCATCAGTCACTCGAAACACCACAAGCATGCCTATCATCTGATCCTGCATGGGGATCTGCCCGGTTTCTCCCCCCACGAGGTCGAGTTGATTGCCAACGTGGCCCGCTATCACCGGCGGGCGTTCCCGAAGAAGCGCCACGAGAACCTGGCCCGTCTGACCGTGGATGAGCGGCGGCTGATCGGCCGGTTGAGTGGCATTCTCCGCATCGCCGATGGTCTGGACCGGACCCATTCCCAGGCGGTAACCGGTCTCAAGGTCCGCGCCCTTAGGAAGGGCCTCCGGCTGAACATCGCGGCAGCCGCGTCACCGGAGGTCGAGTGCGCCGACGCCCAGCGCAAGTCGGATCTGTTCCGAAAGGCGTTCGATACGAAAGTGGAGATGGTGTGGCGTCGTTCGCGGGCCCGGAGAAGGGTGACCGGCGCACCGCGGGGTCTGCAGTTGCACGTCGCCGCCGCCAGTTAGCGCTCGATTTATGCCCAAGAACGTGCCCGAGTTTTCCCAGGAGCATTTCCTCAACCGCGAGTTGAGCTGGCTGGAGTTCAATGCGCGGGTCCTCGAGGAGGCCGCGGATCCGACCAACCCCTGCCTCGAGCGAATCAAATTCCTCTCGATCGTCAGCTCAAATCTGGACGAGTTCTTCGAGATCCGGGTTGCCGGCCTCCAAGAGCAGCTCTATGCCGGATTGGAGCCCCAGGATTTCCCGGCGGATGGGCTGGCGCCTGCCGAACAGCTGACCAAGATCGACCAGCGCGTGCACCAGCTGGTCGGGGAGCAGTATAGGCTGCTTCATGAGGAGCTGATCGGCGACCTTCAACAGAACGGCATAGAATGGGTGCGGCTGGGGGAGATCTCACCCGCGGAGCGAGCCTTCGTTGACGCCCTCTTCGCCAGCAGCATCTATCCTGTGCTTACCCCGCTGGCCATAGACCCGGGTCACCCCTTCCCCCATGTACACAACAAGAGCCTCAACATCGCGCTCCTGGTCGAGAGAAAGCACGCGAATCAGCTCCAGGAGCTCTTTGCGGTGGTGCAGGTGCCGGCTGTACTCGACCGGGTTGTGATCCTTCCGGGCCCTCCCGACCGGGTCCGGTTCGTTCTGCTGGAGGACGTCATCGCCGCCCATCTGGGTACGCTGTTCGGAGGCTTTCGCGTGCTCGGTCACACCGTATTCCGGGTGACCCGCAACACCGATCTCGCGATCGATGAGGACGATGCGGAGGATCTGCTCCAAACCATCGAGGAAAACCTCCGCCAGCGCCTGCACGGCGACGCGGTGCGGCTGGAGATCTCGGATGCTGCCGACGAGCGGTTTGTGCAGATGCTGGTCGGCGCCCTCGATCTGCATGACCGGGACGTCTACCGGCTTCGTGGACCGGTGGATCTCACGGTATTTCTGGCGCTGCATCGGCTGGATGGATTCCGCGCGCTCAAGGACGAACCATTGGTTCCCGGTGCGCCTCCCGCGTTCGCGTCTGGTGCGGATGTGTTCGACCTGATTCGCAGCCAGGATATCCTGGTGCACCATCCCTTCGAGTCATTTGGCAGCGTCGTGAACTTTATCGCGCGCGCCGCCGACGATCCCCAGGTCCTTGCAATCAAGCAGACCCTGTACCGGACCAGCGGTGCGAGCCCCATCATTCGCGCCCTGGAGCGGGCGGCACAGAACGGCAAGCAGGTGACCGCCCTGGTCGAGCTCAAAGCCCGGTTCGACGAGGAGAACAACATCGTCTGGGCCCGGTCCCTCGAGCATGCCGGGGTGCACGTCGTCTACGGCGTGGTGGGACTGAAGACCCACTGCAAGGCTTCACTCGTGGTCCGGCGCGAGGCCGAGGGTATCCGGCGGTACGTGCACCTCTCGACCGGCAACTACAACCCGACGACCGCAAGGACCTATACCGACCTGGGCTTGTTCACCGCCAAACCGGAGTTTGGGGAAGACACCAGTGAGCTCTTCAATCTGCTCACCGGGTACTCCCAGGGGCGCCGTTGGCGGAAATTCCTGGTGGCTCCCTTCGGCTTTCGGGAGCAGATCGTGGAGCTGATCGATCGCGAAGGCCGGAATGCGGTCCTGGGCCGGCCTTCCCGCATCATCGTCAAGATGAACGCCCTGGTCGAGCCGACCGTCATTGACGCCTTGTACCGGGCCGCTCGGTCCGGCGTGCGCATCGATTTGGTCATCCGGGGGACCTGCTGCCTGAGGCCGGGGATCTCGGGCCTCTCCGAGAACATTCGGGTGATCAGCATCGTGGACCGGTTCCTGGAGCACAGCCGGATCTTCTATTTCGAGAATGCGGGCGAGCCGGAGGTCTTCCTGGGAAGCGCTGACTGGATGCCACGCAATTTCTTTCGGCGCATCGAGCTGATGTTTCCGGTCGAGGATGCCGAGCTCAAGTCTCGGCTGACCCAGGAGCTCATTCAGGTGGTGTTGAACGACAACGTTAAGGCCCGGCAGCTACAAGCGGACGGCACGTACACGCGGGTAAGGCCCGGAGAAGGCCAGGAAGAAATTCGGTCCCAGGCAGTTTTCCAGACCCTGGCCCGAGAGTCCGCGCGGGTGGCGGTAGACTCGGCCCTTCGATTCGTGCCTATCTTCGGCTCATCCGGAGCGCCCCCGCCCGACGAGCCCGTCTCCAGCAACGGAGACCAACCTGGTCAACGGACTACCCCCCCACGGGTGCGCTCTCCGCGGTCTCGAAAGCGCCCAGAGCCTGCGTGAAGCGATGGCTGCACGACTTCCATCCGACCTGCTGGACCGATCGGCCCAGGAATCTTCCCGTCTACTCGCCCTCAGTTACGTCGATCAAATAGAAGGTGCCCAGGCCCGGCTGACGGACGCTCGGGATGCCGAGGCGTTGCACGATTTTCGAGTCGGCCTCCGGCGCCTTCGAAGCTGTACCCGTGCCTATCGGTCTCAGCTCGAGGGCAGCGTGACGAAGAAAATGCGGCGACGACTGCGGAAGCTGACCCTGGCAACGAATGCCGGGCGGGACACCGAAGTGCATCTCGATTGGCTGCGCCTGCAGGGCGATCGGGTTGGAGCCGAGGATGTACAGGGGCTGTTCTGGCTTATCGGACGGCTGGAAGGGCGCAAAGGCGAGACCATCGACCCGGCTACCGCCGAGGTTGGCCGTCGCTTCGAGAAGGCGGCTACTCAGTTTCGACGCCGGCTTGGCACTCTCCGCGTCGAGATCGGGAGCGGCCCGGAGAAGAGGCAGCTGACGTTTGGGCAGGCGACCGGGGAACTGATTCAGCAGCAGGCTATCCAATTAGGAGAGGCCCTCGAGCAGGTGCACGAAGCGGCAAACTTCAAGGAGGGGCACAGGGCCAGGATAAGCATCAAACGGCTCCGCTATTTGCTCGAGCCGGTTGCGCGCCGTGCATCGCGGGTCCGGAGTCTCGTCACCCGACTGAAGGAGGCCCAGGATGTTCTCGGCACCATGCACGACATGCACGTGCTCTCGGAGGAGATCGCCTCCTCACTCGCCACGCCGTCCGGGTCCAGCCGGGATCGCCTCTCGGGATCGGAGCACGGCCTCCAGACCCTAGAGCGCCTCGCTCGGGAACAGGCAGCAGCCGCCTTCGAAAGCTTCGACGCCCTGTGGGGCGGCGACCGGGCGACTCGGTTCCTCATGCGGGCTGATGAGATTGGCCGGTCTCTGAGGAAGGGGG
Source organism: Gemmatimonadales bacterium (assembly GCA_034666205.1). GTDB lineage: Bacteria > Gemmatimonadota > Gemmatimonadetes > Gemmatimonadales > GWC2-71-9 > CAVVWJ01. The sequence goes on along the minus strand of JAXDMF010000018.1, from coordinate 6,947 downwards.
CCGCCGGCGCACCAGAGGTGCCTCACACTGCCCCGACACCAGCGAAAGACCAGGAGTTGGTTCTGCCGCGGAGCAGCTCACGGACCAGCGTGGTCAGATCGTCCGGGAGAAACGGTTTTCGGAATAATGGTCCAGGCAGATCTGAGAGACCGTGACGCAGCGGCTGGACGGTGAAGACCGTTACAGAGCTGTAACTTGGACGTAGTGAAGCGGTTGCGCTGGCGCGCCATTTTCATGGTCAATGACCGCACCGCTGCTCATGCGTCTCAGCGCCCACGACCGGGCGTTGCGGATGCGTTGCGCGATCAGCCCGGCCGCGCCCCGCGCTTCGCTGTTCGCGTGGACCACCGTCACCCACCTGGGTGGCACTGGGCCTTCTCTCCTGGCGGCGAGTCTTCCTTTGGTCGCCTGCTGCGCGCTTCACCAGGCATCGAGTCTCGCGCTCATGACGCTGGTGGTGTCCCACCTCCTCGTCCAGGTTATCAAACGAACCGTCGTCCGCGGCCGCCCTGCGAAGGTGGAGGGTTGCGTCAACCTGGTGCGGGAGCCGGATTGTTTCTCATTCCCGTCGGGACACGCTGCGGCATCGATGTCGGTCGCCCTGGCTTATGGGACAACCTTTCCAGCATGGGCGGCGCCGCTCCTGCTCGTGGCCGCTGCGGTGGGCTTCTCCCGGGTGCGGCTGGGGGTGCACTACCCGAGCGACGTGCTGGTGGGCCAGCTCATCGCCGCGGTGACGGGAGCAGCGCTCATGCTGTTTGGCTGGCCATGAGCACGGCGATTTTACCCATTCGTTACGCGATCACCGGTTCGCCGTGACCGCTTTTCGGCTTCTTAGCTGCCTTGAGACAGCATCGCAGCGATGCGCAGGTCACTCAACCAAGCTGAAAGGCCATATGTCCCTGCAGGCGCGTAGGATTCTGAGGGGTGTAGCGCTGGCGGCCACCCTGGCGGTCGGCTCGGCGAGCGCGCAGACGACCTATCCCAACGTCAAGATGACCGGCCGTCTTCAAGAGCAGTTCTATTATTTCGACAACGCGCCTTACGCCGCGGCGGTCGGGCCGAAGGACAACTTCTTCACCCGCCGGGCCCGGATCGAAGCGCGGGGCCAAATCTCGGAAAACGTCGTGGTCTACATCCAGCCATCGTTCGAAGGTGGGCGCAATCTGAGCAACGTGGTCACCACCTGCTCGGGAACGCCCCTGGTATGCCGAACCACTGGCCGCAGCGGCCTCCGCCTCCGGGATGCGTGGATCGACGTGCGCTTCAGCCCCGAGGCGAGCAAGGGCGCGCTCTACCTCCGGGCCGGCCAGGAGAAGCGGCCCTACAGCCGGTACGAGCTGACCTCGTCCAACAACTTGCCCTCGATCGAGCGCGGGGCCGGACAAGGCCTGGTCGCACGAGCGTCAAACGATCTCTTCGCGGCCAACGGGTTCCTCTCCCACGATGTTGGGGCGAGCCTCCGATACGAGTACAAGCTCGATGACACCCGGCTGGTCACCCTGAAGGTTGCGGCCTACAACGGACAGGGTGAGAGCCTGAATGACGTAAACAACAAGAAGAGCTTCGGCGCACGGGCCACTGCCGGTATCTATTCCAAGCTGGATATTGGTGGTTCCTGGTTCGCCCACGACGGCATCGTGACCGTCGGCGCGACCATAGACTCGGCCTTTACCAACTATGCCTGGGGCGTCGATGCGCAATGGGGCAAGGTGGGCGATGAAGGGCTGTATGTGTTGGGCGAGTATCTCGACGGCAACGACGCAACGGCAGCCAAGAACAAGATCCGTGGCATCCAGGGTATCGCGGCGTATAACTACCGGTTCAAGAGTCCGACGTCGTGGCTCTATGCCATCGAGCCGGCGTTCCGCTTCGACCTGTCCGACCCCAATACCAACGCGGTCAATGATCGGGCCACCCTGATCACCGCGGTGCTGGGGATCTATATGTCGAGCAAGGCCCAGCTCCGGGTGGCGTACGAGCGCGAGAGCTTCCAGGGTAGCGTGACGCCGACCATCAGCGGCCTGCGCAGCGCGCTCACGGTCAACTTCTAATCACACTATGTCATCCTGAGCAACTCTGTCATCCTGAGGAAGCGAGATCCTTCGCTTCGCTCAGGATGACCCAGTTCGTTCAGAGTGACAATGCGAGGAGATAAGGCATGAAGCACAGCATATTCGTCCTCAGCGGCATTCTGGCCGCGGCAGCTCCCGCGGCAGCCCAGAGCCTTACCGGCGCGGGCGCGACTTTCCCCAATCCGATCTACACCAAGTGGTTCGATGCCTACAGCAAGAAGACCGGCATCAAGATCAACTATCAGTCGATCGGATCGGGCGGCGGCATCCGCCAGTTCACCGAGGGCACCGTGGACTTCGGCGCCAGCGACGGCCCCATGAACGAGTCCCAGATCCAGGCGGTGAACGGCAACGTGCTCCACGTGCCCACCGTGCTCGGCGCCGTGGCCGTGACCTACAACCTCCCGACGCTGGGCGACACCAAGCTCAAGTTCGATGGCAACCTCCTGGTCGACATCTTCATGGGCCGGGTCACTAAGTGGAATGACCCCAAGATCGCCGCGCTGAATCCCGGCGTGAAGCTGCCGGACATCGACCTCATCGTGGTCCACCGCTCCGACGGCTCCGGCACCACCTACGTATTCACCGACTACCTGAACAAATTCTCCCGCGAATGGAAGGATAAGGTCGGCTACGCCACCTCGGTGAACTGGCCGGCGGGGCTCGGTGGGAAGGGGAACGAGGGCGTGACCCAACAGGTCAAGCAGACGGAAGGCGCCCTGGGCTATGTGGAGCTGATTTACGCCATCTCGAACAACTTGCCGTACGGCCAGGTGAAGAATGCCACCGGCAACTTCATCGTTCCCTCACTGGAGACGGTTACCGCCGCCGCAGCGGGGGCAAAGCTGGAGAAAGACACCGATTTTCGGGTGTCGATCACGAATGCACCTGGCGCTCAGGCGTATCCGATCGCCTCGTTCACCTGGCTCCTGGTGAAAAAGGACAACAAGGATCCGGCCAAGGCGAAGCTCATCCGCGACTTCCTGGCCTGGATGATCACGCCCGAAGCCCAGGCGATGGCGGCCGACCTGCACTACGCGCCGCTCCCGGCTCCTGTGGTCTCCCTGGTGCAGGCGCGGCTGCCGACGTTGAAGGCCGCCGGGAAAGTCATCGCATCCCGATAGAGGGCAGTGTTATCACGCTCGAGCGGCCGGCGCCTATGGTGCCGGCCGTTTGCATGTCGTCTCGGAGTGCGGCACCTTAGAGCCTGGCCCGACGCGGCACGCCTTGCAGGAGGAACCATGTCTCGAGCCACTCTCTTCTGTCTCAGCAGCATCACGGTCCTCGCTTGTGGCCGCGGCGACCGTTCTCCGACAGTAGGCTCGGCTGCTCTTACGGGCGCAGGCGCGACCTTCCCCGCTCCGATCTACACCAAGTGGTTCGATGTATACGCTCGCGCGGCCGGCGTTCGTATCAATTACCAGTCAATCGGCTCGGGAGGCGGCATCCGCCAGTTCACCGAGGGCACTATCGACTTTGGCGCCACCGACGCCCCCATGACCGACCAGCAGGTGGCGGCGGTGAAGGGAAATGTACAGCACGTGCCGACGGTACTCGGCGCGGTGGTAGCCACCTACAACCTGCCGTCGCTGGGTAAGGCGCCGCTCCGGTTCGACGGAGCCACCCTGGCAGACATCTTTCTCGGCCGGATCAGCCGGTGGAACGACCGCCGGCTGGCCGCGCTCAATCCCGCTGTCAGCCTCCCGGACCAGGACATCATCGTCGTGCATCGGTCCGATGGGTCCGGCACCACCTACATCTTCACCGACTATCTCTCCAAGATCTCGGCCGAGTGGAAGAGCAAGGTAGGCAAGGCAACGTCGGTCGACTGGCCCGCCGGACTGGGCGGGAAGGGAAATGAGGGGGTCACCCAGCAGGTCAAGCAAACCGAAGGAGCCATTGGATACGTCGAGCTGATTTACGCGATATCCAACGGACTCCCGGCGGCCCTCATCAAGAACGCCGGGGGAGCCTTCGTCGAGCCAACGCTCGAGAGCGTGTCCGCCGCAGCGAGTGGAGCGCCGCTCGGCGCCGATACGGACTTTCGGGTGTCCATCACCAACCCCCCGGGCCGGGCTTCCTACCCGCTCTCGTCGTTTACCTGGTTACTGGTGCATAGGCAGAGTCCGGATAGCGCCAAGGCCAAGGCGCTCCACGGTTTCCTCGTCTGGATGTTGCAGCCCGAGGCGCAGCGTATGGCTGCGGCTCTCCATTACGCTCCCCTCCCTGTTTCGATCATCGAGCGCCTCCAACAGCGGCTCGGCAGCTGAACGCCATGGTTCCCGTGACCAATCCGTTACACGGCCGTGACCGACCAGGCAAGACCCAGGTCTAGAATCCCATCATGACCGCCGTCTCCGAACGAGAGCTGACCAGGCCCGCCTCCAGCGTCTCGCTCGAGCGGGCGAACTACGGCGATCGAATATTCAAGCTGCTGCTGACCGTAGCGGCTCTCTCGGTACCGGTGCTCCTGGGGTTTCTCGTCTACGAGCTCTGGAGCGGAGCCGAGCTGGCGATCCAGCGATTCGGTCTCGATTTCGTCACCACCAGCGTCTGGGATCCGGTGGCGGAACAGTTCGGCGCCTTGCCGCTGATCTTCGGCACCCTGCTCTCGTCACTGATCGCACTCGTTATCGCCGTTCCCCTCTCGCTCGGCGTGGCGGTCTACCTCACCGAGTTCGCGCCTAAGTCGGTGCGGCAGCCGGTGGCCTTTCTCATCGGTCTGCTGGCCGCGATCCCGAGCGTCGTGTACGGGTTGTGGGGAATCTTCGTCCTCGTTCCCGCGCTCAGGACCACCGCGTTCCCGTTGCTCAGGAAGCTGTTCGGCTTCCTTCCCCTCTTTCAGGGACCGATCTACGGGCCGTCCATGCTGGCCGCGGGAATCATCCTGGCGATCATGATCATGCCATACATCATGTCCGTGTCCCGGGAGGTCCTGCTCGCCGTGCCGAACACCCAACGGGAGGCCTCGCTCGCCCTCGGCGCCACTCGGTGGGAGGCGGTCACCTCCGCCGTCATCCCCTACGCCCGCTCGGGGATCATCGGTGCCATCATCCTCGGGCTCGGCCGGGCGTTGGGGGAGACGATGGCGGTGACGATGCTGATCGGGAATCGGCACGAGATCGCGGCGTCGCTGTTCGCCCCGGGATACACCATGGCGGCCGCGATTGCCAATGAGTTCTCCGAGGCGGTGGGCGACATGCACATCTCGGCGCTGGCCTACGTTGCCTTCGTGCTGTTCCTGGTAACGGTGCTGGTCAACGCCGCCGCCCGGCTCCTCATCTGGCGAGTGGCCCGGGGCTCGAGCGCCGGGAGCAGCGCGCTGTGAACCGGCGCGTTCTCCGGCGGACCATCAGCAATTTTATGGTGGGGCTGATGATCGGCGCCGTGATCGTGGCGCTGCTGCCGCTTTTCTTTATCCTCATCGACCTGGTGCTTAAGGGCGCCAGTAGTCTCTCCATCGATTTCTTCACCAAGACGCCGGCACCCGCGGGTGAAACCGGCGGCGGCGTGGTGCACGCGCTGGTCGGCACGCTGCTCATTGTTGGCATGGCGAGCCTGATCGGTCTCCCCATCGGTATCGGAGCCGGCATCTACTGCGCCGAGTTTCCCAGCAGCCGGCTCACCTGGGTCACCCGGTTCGTGGCGGACGTGCTCAACGGGACCCCGTCCATCGTGGTCGGGGTCTTCGCGTGGGCCTGGATCGTCGCCACCCAGAAGCATTTCTCCGCCCTGGCCGGCAGTGTGGCGCTTGCACTCCTGATGATTCCCATGGTGCTACGCACCACCGAGGAGATGATCAAACTGGTACCCAACTCACTGCGTGAAGCGGCGCTCGCATTGGGCTACCCCCGGTGGCGCACCAGTCTGTCGGTGGTGATCCGGACTACGCTACCCGGCATCGTGACCGGCGCACTGCTCGCCACCGCGCGGATCTCGGGCGAGACCGCTCCGCTGCTCTTCACCGCGCTCGGTAGTCAGTACCTGAGCTTCAATCTGAACCAGCCGATGGCCGCCCTACCGCTCACCGTATTTACCTATGCCACCGGCCCCTATCCCCAGTGGCACAGCTACGCCTGGGCCTCGGCATTGGTGCTGATCCTTGTGGTGTTCATCCTGAGCCTCGGCGCCCGGCTCGCCATCCGTAAACGATTCACCCTCAATGGTTGAGCCTGCCTTGAGCGCCCCCCCGGAGCAGCGCAAAGAGGTGGCTCACGCACCTGCCTCGACGACCTCGGAAACCCGTCCGCGCCTGGTCACCGACAAGCTCACGGCCATGTACGGAAAGTTCACCGCGGTGAAGGGAGTCTCGCTCGCGTTTCCGGGCAACCGGGTACACGCGTTGATCGGCCCCTCCGGCTGCGGCAAGTCTACCTTTCTGCGAGCCCTCAACCGGATGCACGAGCTTTCGGAGCATGGCTGGATCACCGGGCGGGTCCTGCTCGACGGCGAGGACATCTACGGACCGCGGGTCAACGTGATGCAGCTCCGCCGCCGGGTGGGAATGGTGTTCCAGCGGCCCACCCCGTTTCCGACCATGTCGGTGTATGACAACGTGGCAGCCGGTCTCCGGCTCAACAAACGACTTCCCCGGGCCGAGCTCGACAGCGTGGTCGAGCGCTCGCTCCGCCAGGCGGCGCTCTGGGACGAAGTCAAGGACCGGCTCAGGACCAGCGCGATGGCGCTCTCCGGTGGCCAGCAGCAGCGGCTCTGCCTGGCCCGGACGATCGCGCCGACTCCGGACGTTATCCTGTTGGACGAGCCGACCGCGTCGCTCGACCCCCAGGGGACTCAGCGCATCGAAGAGCTGCTCTTCGAGCTCAAGCGGGACTTCACCATCGTGATCGTGACGCACAACATGCAGCAGGCCGC
>JAXDMF010000017.1:0-9989 GCA_034666205.1 Gemmatimonadales bacterium | reverse complement strand
CGAGGAAGTGGAGCCCGCCCAGATACACCGTCACGCAATAGGTGCCGGTCCAGCCAGCCGCACAGGTATAGCCCGCCTGGTCGATCCACTTCATCACTGCGCCCCCATGTACCTTGCCGCCGAAATTGACGTCGCCCGGCTCGGCAAGAAACCGCAGGGTCACTCCACGCTGCCGTTCCACGGCTCCCTCCCCGGCTGAAGGCCAAGCTGTAGGGTACATCACTGAACTGCGTACCTGGGCAGCGTACATAGGGGCTGGACCCTGGCCCGAGGCGCCCGTGACGACCGCGACCCTTCAACGTAGTGTCCCTACACCTGATCTGACGACGGGGGCTCTGCGCTGCCGCCGCAAGTTCCTCAGACTCTTTCCCGACGGATTCGATGATCCGGAGTATGTCGAGCTGGAGCGGGACTACAAGTGGCGGGCCCACGAAGCTTGGACGGCCGCCCTCGGCCCGAAGCGCTTCCGCGCTCTGCTCGGCGCCGGGAAATACGCCGAGATCGCGAGCCGCGCCGTCTCGATCGAGTCACGCACCAACTTGCTGTTCTCCTTCGAGAAGATGGCGCTTCGCGATGCGATCCGCTCGGCCGCGGGCGCCCGCGCGTTCAGCCAGGGTCTCTATGACTTCCTGCACGGGCAGGGCACCACTGAGGCAAGGTTCAGCCGGTGGATCGAGGCGGTCGCTGGGCTGCCCCGGCGCCAGACCCGCGTGCTCACCTGGCCGCTGCTCACCGTGTTTGGCTTCATCGCGGTCCCCGCCGAGCACTTCTTCCTCAAACCACGGGTGACCCAGGCGGCCGCCCGGGAGTATGGGTACGATTTCCAGTATGTCTCTCGGCCCAACTGGGCCACCTACGCCGATCTGCTGAGCTTCGCGCGTCGGCTCCGTCGCGATCTCCAGGACCTCGGGCCGCGCGACATGATCGACGTGCAGTCGTTCCTCTGGATTCAGGGCTCGGAGGAGTACGAGGAATAGCCGGTCCGGAAGAGCAGGTGGGGCACACCGGCATGGACGATGTCGCGCTCGTATTGGAGACCTGCCTTGCGCATCACCTGCTGCGAGGCGGCATTGGTCGGGAGGGTGATCCCGACGAGTGATGCCAGACCGAGCCGCTCGCGGCCGATGTGCACACACGCTCGCGCGATCTCCGTTGCGAGGCCGCGGCCCCAGAGATCGGGCAGGAACCCATAGCCGGTCTCGACCTCGTCAACTCCCTCCACATCCAGGTGCCGTAATACCGCGCGTCCGATGGCCCTCCCGGTGTCGCGATCCCGCAGCATCCATAAACCGAAACCATACGCCGCCCAATGAGCCAGGTTGCGCTCCAAATAGGCCCGGGTTCCCGCCTCGTCCCGCACCCCTCCCAGCTGCGCCATGAACTGTTCGTCCTGATCCATGCGCCGGAGATCGTCCCAGTGGTCCGCCGTCAGACGTTCCGCACCGAGACGCACCGTGGAGAATGAGTCCAGCCTGGCCGGCAGACTCGCTGGCCGCGTCAGCTATGAACCCTTGGTTGACCCACCCCGTACCGCTCGCGCAGCACGCCGAAGTGATGGGTCACGTGGCCGACCAGGATATAGGCCAGAGCCCGCGCGCTGACCGCTTCGCCGCTGGCCTCGCCCCGCTCACCCCAGCGCTCCGGCGGCACACTCTGCACCAGGGCCAAGGTGCCCTGCCGCACGGCCCTGAACTCGTCCACCAGGGACCGGAGTGGCCGCGCGTCGAACTGGCCGGCCGGGACGTACGCGTTCTCATCGAAACCCGGGAGCGGCGTCCGGTCCCCGCGGGAGATTCGCAGGAGACGATAGCCAAAGATGCGCTCCGTGTCGGAGACGTGGCCCAGCACCTCCTTGATGCTCCACTTGCCCGGCGCATACCGTGCCAGCGCCGCCGTGTCATCGATTGAGGCCAATAGTCCTTCGACCTCGGTCAGTTGGCTGGCCAGCTGCTCCGCGATGTTCTCGCCCCTCACCGCGGCGATGTATCGCTGATAGAACGGGGCGGCCTCATCGGATGCGGGCCGGGGGATCGCCAGCGTGCTCATCGCTGCCTCCTTACTCGACGCTGCACCGGGGGGCCGTAGGTCCACGAATACGCACAAAGATACCACGAGAATTGCAACCGACCACGAAGTAATCAGGTCGAGCTGCGCGTCATCGAGGAGCCGGCGCGAGGGCTGGACGGGAGAATTGGCTGGGTGGGTGGGACGGAGTCCGGGATCGGCAGGAGGCCGGCTAGGACGGGTTCCGGTGGCGTACTTCATAATGCGCCGAACGACCATCGAACCGCTTCAGCAGAGCCTGGGCATTCTGGTGGGTGGTCCAGCCATGCCAGATGCGGCGATCATAGTTCCCCTTGCACGCCGCGCCGGCGTGCCACGGACTCACACCAGGGGACCGGTTCCCTTGAAGTGAATCACCGTCGACTCAGGTACCCGGCTGTCGAAAGCGGTCTCGTTGACCCTGGCCGGGCCCTTCTGCCCGTTGTCGAGGGTGAACGTGAGTCGCTCGTTGGGGAGAATGCCATCCGTGGTGCGGGAGGTGAAGTTGCCACTCCAGGACTGTCGCCCGGCACCCGCCTCGGTGACAGTCAAGTGTACCTCGACCTGCCTCAGATCCTTTCGGTTCGACCGCTCGATGAGAGCGACATGAGATTGCATGGTGGAGACCTTCTTTCTCGCTAGCGAGGAAAAACTACGTGTCGGCGTTGAATTCGGGCTATCACTCCTCGAGAGGTGGATGGGTGGATGTGGTCTCCTCGACTGTCACATTCTCGGCAGGAGCCTCGGCCCGCTCCTGTCTGCGCTGGCGCTTCTCTTCCTGCTTCCGCTGCTTGTTCAGTTCCTTCTGCCGTTTCTCGAAGCCGTAATTGCGCTTGGGCACGGAGGACGCTCCTTGATGATGACCGTGGAGCCATTCAAGGACGCCAGTGTATCGACGCGGCTTCACGGGTGTACTGCAACTTAGTCGCCCGGGGGCCCCACCGCTCGGGGCCGGCCCTTCCCCAGCGTAACAGTCCCCCCCAGATTGCTCTCGGCCCCCGCCCAACTCATGGAGCTGCAATGCGGTTCCCCTCGTTCGTGACTCTGGCCGACCGCGCCAGGGAGGTGGTCCTTCGCTTCCCCTGGACCATGGCGGCGGGAGGCGTGGCAGCCATCGCTGCCATCATCGGCACTACCCATTCCGGGAGCAAGGACGAGTGGCTCCGGATTGCCGCGGTCGCTGCCCTGGGACTCGCGCTATCGGTTGCGCTCACGCTCTTTGCCGAAGCACGCGGGTGGACTTCCGGGTGGAAAGCGGGGCTGAATGCCGCGGGCGTTGCCCTCCTCGTGCTCTTCTATCTGGTTTGGCCCGGCCCGGACCAGAAACACGAGGCGATCCGGTACTTCCAGCTCAGCGCCGGCCTCCATCTCCTCGTGGCAACTCTTCCGTTTCTCGGCCTGGCCGAGACGAACGCGTTCTGGCAGTACAATCGCCGGCTGTTCCTCGGGTTCCTCCGCGCCGCTGTCTTCTCATTCGTGCTCTACTTTGGGCTGGTCATCGCCCTTGTGGCCCTGGACAAGCTGTTCGGCGTCGACGTGCCACCCGAGCTCTATGCCCGCCTGTACCTGGTCGTGGTCTTCGTCATCAACACAGCGATCTTTCTGGCCGTAGTCCCGCGTGGCCTCCGTGAGCTTGCCGGCGATACCAGCTATCCCAGAGTCCTCAAGGTGTTCGCCCAATACATCCTGACGCCGCTGGTCTTCATCTACCTCCTCATGCTGCTCGCCTATCTGGTCAAGATCGTGGCCGGTGGCGAGTGGCCCTCGGGCTGGATCGGTTGGCTGGTGACCAGTGTCGCCGTGGCCGGCCTCCTCGGCTTCCTCCTGGTTCATCCTCTTCGCGACGATGCCAACGAAGCTTGGATCCGAACCTATACTCGCTGGCTCTTCGTCGGCCTCATTCCGGCGGCCGTCATGCTGCTGGTTGCATTCTGGAAGCGGATACTTCCCTACGGCCTCACCGAGCCCCGCCTCCTCGGCGTACTGCTTGGCATCTGGCTGCTGCTCATCGCGATAAGCTACACGATCCGTCAGGACGCGGGCATCAGGCGCATCCCGGTGACACTCGCGGTACTGCTTCTTGTCACCCTCTATGGGCCTTTGAGCGTTACCAACCTGGCCGTCGCCAGCCAGGGCCGGCGTCTGGCACGACTGGTCGCGGCCCGCCCGGCCGAGCCGAGCGCTCAGGGCCAGATGGATGGCCGCGAAGTCAGCGCCGCGCTACGGTTTCTGCTGGACCATGGCGCGCGCCGGGAGATCGCTGCAGCCGTCCCCGGCGAACTGCCCAAGGTTGAATGGGATTCGCTGCCCGGCCGCAGGGACCGGCGCGATTCGGTGGCGAGTCAAATCCTCGCCGGGGCGGGTATCCGTTATGTCTCGGAGTACCCGTACTTGGCAGGGGGATACGTCTATCTCCATGCCGGGAAGCAGTCCGCCCTCCCTGTCAGTGGGTACGTGTGGATGCTGAATGTTTCGGCGCAGGACACGGCATTCACACTCGCGGGAGCAGACTCGGTGCGGGTCCGGTTCGACACCACATCAGGCATCGCCCGGGTCCGGGTCGGCCGCGACTCGCTGGCGTTCGACGTGGGCCGGCTCAGCAGCACGCTGGCGGAGACCTCGGATGTGCGGCGGTATGAAGTGCCGGCGGAGCGTCTCCGGCTCGAGGCGGCCATCCCCGGACGCCGGGGGGCGTTGATGCTCGAGTCGATCGAGGGAAGGCGCACTGGGAACACGCTGCGGGTGACCGGCTGGCGGGGAACGCTGTTTTTGGGACGGTAATGTGGGGACGCGCCCGACCACGCTCTAAGAGATGTATAGGTCGGCAACCTTGCGCCCGACATACATCCCCACGCCGGTTCCCACGGTGCTCAGCATGAAGGCGGTCATAGTGCCGACCGGCGCGCCGGCCCACCAGCCAACGGCGCTTCCCACGGTCGCACCGATAAATCCAAAGAGTTTTGTCATGTGCTGCGCCTAGTAGCCGGTGCGGTGAAAGGCCACCAGCTTATCAGCCAGGTCGCCCGGATCGGTCGAGACGATCCGGCCCCACGGCCCCACGTAAATGCGTACGGTGGTCGCGCCGGGAATGGCGGTCGGAGACCAGGCAAAGCGCCACACCGCCGGGTGCTGGCGAAGCTTGGGAAGCTCATGCCAGAGGAAACTGGTGGACTGGGTGCCCATGCGAGGGGGCGGCGCCCCGAGCAGCATCCCGGCACTCGAGTAGGCGGCAGCCCACGAGGCCCCCATCGCCAGCGCCCCCACGAACGCCAGGATCACGAGAAGCCAGAACAGGCGCGCCATGTTGCCTCACCGGTGAGTACACGCGCCTGGTGGAGTGCATCGCACGTGGGCGCTGCAGCCTCGAGGCATGTGTCACGAGAGTGCTAAATCTGGAGGGCGGGGGCTTAAGGGAAGCTACGCGGGGCGGCCCCTCCGGGGCTAGGGCCGGGATACAACCCGATCGCCCCATGGCACAGCTGGTTCAGTCTGCCGTTGCCCTGGGAACGGCGATCACCAATCGGTCGGTCGGTAATCCTTCAGGAACTGTCCCCATACATGCTCGCCCGTGTTGATCCCGCTCACGATCGGGTCCACGATGCGTGCGGCGCCGTCTACGATGTCCAGCGGCGGGTGGAAACGGTGCTCCGCCACCTTCCGCGCCGCGAGCTCCGCAGGATCTTCGTCCGTCACCCAGCCGGTGTCCACGCTGTTCATGTGAATGCCGTCGCTCTGGTAGTCCGCGGCCGCGGTGCGGGTCATCATGTTCAGCGCCGCCTTGGCCAGGTTGGTGTGCGGATGGCGGGTGGTCTTGAAGTTCCGGTAGAACTGGCCCTCGACGGCGGAGACGTTGACGATGTGTTTGTCGCGACCGGGCGTGCGCAGCATGAGCGGCTTGAGGCGCGCGTTCAGGATGAAGGGTGCGACCGCATTGACGAGCTGTACCTCCAGCAGCTCTACCGAGGGCACGTCAGCCATCAGCATCCGCCACGAGTTCCGCTCGCGCAAGTCGAGTTGCTGCAGGTCCTGGTCGAACCGGCCCTCAGGAAAGACATCCTGCCGTGGCTGGTGTTCCTCGGGCAGCAGGGCCACCTGCGACAGCTCCGCCGAGTTCACCAGCCCCGCGATGCTCGGCAGGCGCCGCTCGAATGCCGCGAGACTGATCATCCCCATACCGGTCGGCTGCAGGTGGCTGCGCCACGTCTCGTAGGCTCCCAGGAGCCGCCGGGCGGGCTCCGGCAGGTGGCTCAGCGCGGTCATCTCGCGTCCCATCATGTGCCGGTAGAAATCGGGGGGACGACGCACGGTCTGGCAGGCGTTGTTGACAATGAAGTCGAGCCGGTCACGGGTGGCGAGCAGCTCCCGGCAGAACGTCTCGACACTCGGCGTGTGACGCAAGTCGAGTCCGAAGATCTCGAGGCGGTCCCCCCACTCGCTGAAATCCGGCTCGGCGGCATACCGGGCAGCGGAGTCGCGCGGGAAACGGGTGGTGACGATGAGGTGGGCGCCGGCCCGAAGCAGCTTGATCCCGGCCTGGTAACCGATCTTCACCCGCCCGCCGGTCAGGAGCGCCACCCGGCCGCCGAGGTCCGCGAGTTCGGTACGCTTGGCGAAGTTGAACGCCGCGCATGGGGGGCAGAGCTGGTCGTAGAAGTGGTGCAGGACGGTATAGTGCTCCTTACACACGTAGCAGTGCTTCGGCTCGATGGCCTCCCGGAACTCGGGATCGCCCTCCACCTCGCGCTGCTCGAAGCCGGTCGGCGGGAAGACGTTGGGGCTGGTGAACACCGTTTGCCGGCGCAGCGTCCGGATTCCGGTCTGGTCCAGCGCCTGGTCCTCTCGCCTCACCTTCTCCGCCTTGCTTCGGCGGATGCTGGCTCGCACCAGCTGGCGGCGGGAGGCGGCATCCGGAGCGTAGACGTGACCGGCCGCCTGTAGCAGGCGCCACCGGTCGTCGGGGGGCACCTGGATGAGGAGACCGCGGTCCGCGATGATCGTTTCGAGCAGCGCGGTCGCGGCGCGGAGCCGATCGAGAAACGCGGCGTCCGTGTCGTCGGCCGGAGGCCTGAGGTCTGTTGTTGGCATGGCGCGAAGTCTAACTACAGCTGATTCTCGTACACCAGGAAGCCTGACCGTTCGGCTACTTTGTCGTAAAGCGCCATCGCGGTCGCGTTGGTCTCGTGGGTCTGCCAGTACACTTGCGGGGATCCCGCGGCCTTGGCCCGCTCATACACCGCCTCAATGAGCGCACGACCTACCCCCTGGCCTCGCGCCGCCTCGGCCGTGAACAGGTCCTGCAAGTAGCAGGTGGGGCCGATCAACGAGGTGCTTCGATGAAAGAGATAGTGTACCAACCCAACCAGCCGGCCGTCCTTCTCTGCCACCAGCGCATGAACCGGTTCGGAAGCATCGAAGAAGCGCGACCAGGTCACGCGCGTGATCTCGGGCGGCACTGTGCGTTCATAGAAAGTGTTGTAGCCCTCCCACAATGCCTCCCATCGAGCAAAGTCGGTGGGAGCTACGGGTCGCACGGTGAGCCGCTGGGACATGGGGACTCCTCGAGCCATCGATTTACAAGAGTTCGGCCAGGGCCGGATAGCGGGCGCGTATCACCGAGCCTATGGTTGGCTGCTCGCTCGCGAGTGTGAAGTCGCGAAAGTCGAACCCCGGCCCAACCGTGCAGCCCACCAGCGTGTAACTGCCCGTCGAGCGCGCCGCCTGCCAGCGGCCGGCGGGTACCGTCCAGACCGGGCGCTGTGCCCCATCGAGGGGCCCCAGACGATTGTGGTCCAGCTGGTCTCCTTCCGGGGACGCCGACCAGAGATCGAGTGGCGCGCCCTCATAGAAATGCCAGACCTCGTCCGACTGGACCCGATGCCAGCGGCTCACCGATCCGTGCGGCAGGAGGAAGTAAATGGTCGTGAGTGCTGAACGAGACCCCCGACCGTCGGCTGGATGGACGGTGGCACCAGAGCGGTGCACCTCGCCAAAGTAGCCCCCTTCCGGATGCGGACCGAGTCCGAGCGTTGCGATGAGCGCCGCGGAGCGATCGCTCATTGCGGGTCGTGCTCGGACCGGCGCAAACGGGTGAGGGCCCGATCGAGCGCGGCAGCAAAGGCCTGCCTGGCTCGTCCGTCGTAAGTAGGTGGCCCACCAGTCACTCCTCCCGCCGTGCGTAACCGGTCCATGAAGTCCCGTACCGAGAGCCGCTCGCCGATGGTCTCGGCCGTGTGCTCCTCCCCCCGCGGATCCAGCACGACGATCTGCTTCGGCACCAGCGCGGCAGCGAGTGGAATATCCTGAGTTACCACCAGATCTCCCGGTTCCGCGTGCTCGGCGATATACCGGTCGGCGACGTCTGCTCCGCCATCCACCCAGACGGCGGTGACGTGCGGATTTCCGATGGGGGCGCGCAGGCGCTGGTTGGCGACGAGGACCGTCGCGATCTCCAGGCGTTTGGCGGCGCGGAACACGAGATCCTTGACGTCCCTGGGCGCCGCGTCTGCATCGATCCAGATCCTCAGACCTCACTCCGGGATAGCTGTGCCGGCTCGCCACGAACCCGTAGCGACCGAAACAATCTCCCACCGGCTGCCGCAACATCCCGGACCGCTTCATGGAAGGCCGCCTCGTTGGTCTTGGATGGAGCGTTGAACCCGCTGATCTTCCGGACGAACTGCAAGGCGGCATCGTGCAGCTCCTGCTCGGTCGGCTCTTGGTGTGGGCGCCGCAGCTGCTTGATGTTCCGGCACATGATGGTCTCCTCCTCCGTGGTTCGGCCTCGGATGGCGCCCCTTACCAGTCCATCCGGGGCTGCTACCGTTATATCCTTAGAGGTGCAATTTAGGGGATTCGGCTTCGGCCGCATCCCGGAACAGGAGCGGAAATGCCACCATTACGTTTACGCGGGATCACGCCGGTCGTGGTAGCTACCTGGGCCCTGGCAGCCTGCACCAGCACTCATCGCGGGGAGGTGCGGACCACTCCGGAGCCGGCCCCCAGCTACCACAGCGAGCTCTCGGACAGCGCCAAGGCGCGGGCCGACAGCGTCCGCCATCCCTATACCCAGGCGGATGTTGACTTCATGTCCCATATGATCGGGCACCATGCCCAGGCCCTCGTAATGGCCGGCTGGGCACCCACGCACGGCGCCGGTGCCTCGGTCCGCATTCTGGCCGAGCGGATCATCAATGCCCAGCAGGACGAAATCGCCACGATGCAGCGATGGCTTGGCGATCGCGGCAAGCCGGTGCCCGAAGCGCGCCCCACCGGGATGAAGATGATGATGAACGGTGTCGAGCATGAGATGTTGATGCCGGGAATGCTCACCGAGGCTCAGATGCGCCAGCTGGACCAGGCGAAAGGTCCGGAGTTCGACCGGCTGTTCCTTACCTACATGATCCAGCACCACCGCGGCGCCGTCTCGATGGTGAAGGACCTATTCGGGACCAATGGGGCCGCCCAGGACGAGACCGTGTTCAAGTTCGCCAACGACGTCAATGTCGATCAGTCCACCGAGATCGCCCGAATGGAACGCATGCTGGCCGCACTCCCGCCTGCGTGACGCTCCCCTTGAAACCTCGCCTATCGTTCGTCCGTATGCCCACTCGGCCCCCTCTTAAGGAAACCGGCATGGCCTCCGCTAGACTCTTGTCGCTCTCACTCGCCCTCGGGCTCGTTTCCCTGGCCGCGTGCGCCCACTCGACCTCCTCATCGCAGCCAGGTGCCCCGTCTCCGGCCGACAGCAGGTCCACCACGCCGCCGAGCCCCGACCCGCGCATCGGTCTTCGTGCCGGGAAGATGGATGCCGCCGAAGCCGTCTGGAACCTTCGCGTTCTCTCGAAGACGCCGCCATCCGAGCATTTCGCCGACGAAACGAACTCCGACCTGGCCTTCACCGGCCACTACGCCATTCAGGGCAGCTACAACGGGTACCAGGTGTGGGA
>JAXDMF010000016.1:0-12257 GCA_034666205.1 Gemmatimonadales bacterium | reverse complement strand
GTTCGGGTCTCGCCTGCTTTCGGGGCGGCTTCTTAGTCAAAACCGGCATCGCGCTATCTCCTCGACTCAGTGCTCACGACTCCGTGCGGCCTCGGTCTTTCTCGGTCGCTCGGCCCCCCGCTCGCTCTCTCATTCTGCGTGCCACTCTGCTCGACCAAACGCACCGCCATCTCTTCTCCCAGGATGCGACCCAGCAACTCGACCAACGCGGCCACCAACGCCACCATGCCGGTCGCCACCTCGGCGGCGCTATGCGCCCGCACGGCGGCCGTGGTCACCGGCTCGCCTTCTCCGTGGCACGACAGACTGCCGAGCGCTGGATGCTCCGCCCGGGCCAGCAGCAGCGCTCGATCGATGAGCGCGCGATAGCCCATGGCTCCGACCCAGCGCGTGAGTCCCACGCGGAGCACGCCACACATGCGGGTGGCAGCCACTGCGACATCCTCGGGCGTGTTGGAGTCGCCGACGGCGCCTTGCCACAGGCGCTGGGCCACTTCAGTCGCCGCCGCAGATCTTTGTGTCATTTACGCGCTCCCGCACCACGGAACCACGAAGGGCGGAGGAAGGAGGAGTAACGGGGCCTGTGCAAAATGTCATGGGTCGCAGTCCAAACACAAGGTAGGCGGACCCCTACCCTGCCTCCCCGCCTCCCCACCGCTTTTTGCCCCCGGGGCGGGCTTTTTGAAAGGTCGATGCCTCGCAACCCCTCTGAAATCCTCGGTTTACCGTCACTTCGATAGCGGCCCCCAACTTGCCCCTCCCCGGCTCAGACCTGGTCCCACCGCGGGCCGCTTCACTCTGTCCTCTGTCGTCCGGAGTTGCCGTGTCCCAATCAGCTCGATGGTTCCTCGGCGTGTTTCTCGCCGGGTGCGGCGCCATCAGCGCCCACGCACAGCAGCCGGACTCGCCCAGTCCCTCGCGCGCAGCGTCGGCGGATACCACGGCGATCATCCGAACGGGCCGAGATGCCCTGATTCTGCAGGAAGACGACCGGAAGGATGGTCCCTGGAAGTCCTTCTCCGAGGTGACCAAGGGCGCCCAGATCCAGAGCGGCATCTTCACGATCTATAGGAAACGGGACAACGCCTACCTGGCGCTCGCGCCGGGGCAGCTCGACCGGGACTACCTGCTCGTCACCCAGCTGTCCCAAGGGATTGGCGAGCTCGGCCTCGATGGAGGCACCTCGGTGCGATCCGATCTGGTCCGATTCCACCGAGCCGGTGATCGGATCGAGCTCTGGGTAGTGAACCCCCACTTTGCCGCGACGCCAGGAACGCCGATGGCCCGCGCTGTCGCCTACTCCTTCGGTCACTCGGTGGCGCAGTCGTTCCCCATCGCCACCATGCGCGACGACAACGAGATCCTGGTCGACGTCGCGCCCTTCCTGCTGTCCGATTGGGCCGATCTGGGCGCCTTCTTCCAGGGCGTCGCCGTGCAGCGGAAGCTAACCGGCACCTTCTTCCTGGATAAGGATCGCTCGAGCCTCGAGCGCCTCCGCCTCTTCCCCGGAAACATGGAAGCCGAGGTCCGGCTCACCTATCAGGCGAACCGCAATCTGGGACTCGAGGCGGTCGCTGACTACCGCTGGATTCCAGTCGGGGTTCATTACTCCCTCCTCGAGCTGCCAGCCACTGCAATGCGACCCCGCTACGCCGATGAGCGAGTTGGGTATTTCGTGTCGGCAATCAAGGATTTCTCCCGGGATACTGCCGAGAGCTTCTTTGTTCGCTTCGTGAACCGCTGGCGGCTGGAGAAGCGGGACCCGGGGGCCGCGCTGAGCGAGCCCGTCACGCCGATCGTCTACTACATCGATCGCACCGTCCCGACCGAGTGGAAGCCATGGGTGCGGGCGGGCATTCTGGAATGGAACCGTGCCTTCGAGGAGGCCGGTTTCCGCAACGCCATTCAGGTTCTCGACGCGCCGGAGGACACGCTCTGGAGCGCGGAGGATGCCCGCTACTCGACCGTACGTTGGACCGCCACCAACCGTAGCGTCTACGCCGTCGGCCCCTCGAACGTGGATCCCCGCACCGGCGAGATCCTCAACGCCGACGTGTTGGTCTCCGCCTCGTGGATTCAGACCTGGCGCGGGGAGTCGGGCGAGTACGTGACGCCCCAGCTGGCGATGCGCTCCGCCTTCATCGAGGACTCGGCCGCAAGCACGATGAACGGAGACAGCCGCCTGTGCAGCCTGGGAGAAGGCCTGCGCCGTCAGGGCACGGTGACCCGGGCGCTGCTCGCGGCATCAGGCGATAAGCCGGAGGCCGCCGCCTCCCTCCGGCTGTACATCGGTCAGGCGCTCAAGGCGCTCATCATGCATGAGGTGGGACACACCCTCGGTCTTCGCCACAACTTCCGTGGCTCGGCCGGGGTGACTCGCGCCCAGCTGACCGATCGGTCGTATACCAAGGCGAACGGGCTCGGGGTGTCGGTCATGGACTACAATCCGCCCGCACTCTCGCTCGACCCGAAGAAGCAGGGCGACTTCTACGCCCCGACGATCGGCTCCTACGATCGCTGGGCCATCCGCTATGGCTACACCCCACTCGGTCCCCGCGAGCCGATTGTCGCCCTGGCCAAGGGCTCGGAAGGACTCCCCTCTGCGTGGAGCCCCGAGGCCGAGGTCAAGGCGCTCCAGGGCATCGCCGCAGAGGCCGCCGAACCCTCGCATCTCTATGGCACCGATGAGGACGCGGGCTTTGGTGGCCTCGGGATCGATCCTACCGTGTCGCGCTACGATCAGACCGATGACCCGCTGGGGTGGGCCCGCGAGCGGGTCACACTGATCAACGGGCTGTTCGATTCGCTCGACACCAGAATGGTGGCTCCGGGTCAGGGGTACGCCAGACTGCGCGCGACGTTTGCCGATCTGTTGACGGACCGGTGGTACGCGCTGCTGGTCACGACCAAGTATCTGGGCGGTGCAATGACGGCTCGCGACCACCGCGGGGATCCCGCTGCGCGGCCCGCCTTCGTGACCGTACCGGCAACGGTTCAGCGCGAAGCACTCAGATTCATTACCGAAGCAGGATTCGGGGAGAAGGCCTATCGCTTCCCCCCCGAGTTGCTGAGCCACCTGGGGCCGGACCGCTGGCGGCACTGGGGATCGAATCCGGGCGACGGACGAATCGATTTTCCTCTGCATGACTGGGCTACGACGCAGCAGTCCGCGCTGCTCGCGCAGCTGCTCGACCCGGTGGTTCTGGAGCGCATTCGGGACGCGGAGCTACGCGCGACTGAGAGCGAGCCGACCGTCACCATCCCAGAGCTGTTCTCGACGCTCACCACCGCGATTTGGGCCGAGATCGGATATCCCGGCCCTGGTGGCCAGCCGAGCCTGCCGCGCAACGTCGGGTCCGTCCGGCGCGACCTGCAGCGGCTCTATCTGAACAGCCTGGTCCGGATGTTGGTGAATCCGCTGCCCGACACTCCGGAAGATGCGCGCACCTTGGCTCGGGCTACCCTGGCGGACCTGGCGACCGAGCTGGACCGGGCAATGGCCCGGCGAACCATCGACCTGGACGCCTACACCCGTGCGCACCTGGTGGATTCGCGAGAGCGGATCACTCAGGCGCTCAACGCCCAGATGTTTCAGAACACAGGAATGACGAGGTAATCGACCATGCTCTTCATCGCTGCTTCCGATCCCTCCCCGCTGGTCCAGGCCGCGGTCTACATGGGCGGCATCCTTGCCGGCTATATGCTCCTGGTGCGCCCGGACGAATGGCAACGAGCCTGGGAAACCATCCGCAACACGTGGACGAAGCCCCCGCGAGATTGAGGTCCGTGCGCGATGCGCCCCCCCTTCAGGGGTGGCGTTATGATTCCTCCCATGAGGCCGCCTCAGCAGGGTATCGCGCTCCAGGTCCGCAATCTCCGTAAGGCCTACCAGGACGTCGTCGCCGTGGACGGCCTCGATCTCGAGGTCAATTCGGGCGAATGCTTCGGCCTGCTCGGGCCCAACGGTGCCGGCAAAACCACCACCGTCGAGATCTGCGAGGGGCTCAACACGCCCGATAGCGGCGAGGTGCTGGTGCTCGGCCGTCACTGGGGCCATCAGGACCGCGAGCTGCGTCAGCGGCTCGGGATTTCCCTTCAGGAGACTCAATTCTCCGAAAAGCTCACGGTCGATGAGACGGTGCAGTTGTTCCGCAGTTTCTACGATCGAGGCCCCTCGCCGGCAGAAGTCATCGCCATGGTCCAGCTGCAGGAGAAGGCGCGATCGCGCGTGGGTAGCCTGTCCGGCGGGCAGAAGCAGCGGCTCGCCCTGGCCTGCGCGCTGGTGGGGGATCCCGAGCTGCTCTTCCTCGACGAGCCGACTACCGGACTCGACCCACAGTCTCGCCGTCAGCTTTGGGAGCTGATCGAGCGGTTCAAGGCCGACGGCCGCTCCATTCTTCTCACCACACACTATATGGATGAAGCCGAGCGGCTCTGCGACCGGGTCGCCATCGTGGACCACGGCCGCATGATCGCCCTCGGCGCTCCGCAGGCGCTGATCGCCCGGCTCGAGGCCGAGCACGTGGTCGAGTTCGCGCTGGCCGAGCCGTCGGCCATCGATGAGGGCTTACTCCGCGCGATCGACGGCGTATGCGCGGCCGAGCGCCGGAATGGGACCTACCGGTTGCAGGTCTCGGAGCTGCACCGATCCATGCCCTCGCTCCTGGCCGAGCTGCGGCGCCAGGGTGCCCAGCTGGCCGAGCTCCGGACCCATTCCGCCACGCTGGAAGACGTCTTCGTATCACTCACCGGACGGCATCTCCGCGATGAGTGAGCCGGGTCGTCGCTGGACCGGCCATCCGCTGGTACAGCTCACCCGGGTACGGTACCGGGAGTTCTTTCGGGAGCCGGAGGCGGTGTTCTGGGTGTTCATCTTTCCGGTCCTCCTCGCCGCGGGGCTCGGCATCGCCTTTCGGAACCGGGCGGCGGACCGCACCGGCGTGGCAGTGGTAACCACCGGCTCCCAGGCGGCCCAACTGGCCGACGCGCTGCGCCGGGCCGACGGGCTGGATGTCTCGCTGCTGACAGACTCAGCCGCCTCGGAGGCCCTGCGCATCGGCAATGTGGCTATGGTCGTCGTGCCGTCCGCCTCCGGCCAGGTGGAGTACCGATACGATGACAGTCGGCCGGAAAGCCGCACTGCGCGCCTGCTGGTGGACGATGTGCTCCAGCGCGCCGCCGGACGGCGAGATCCGCTCGCGGTGCGCGACCAGCTGGTGCGGGAGCGCGGTGCCCGCTACATCGACTTCCTGGTACCTGGGCTGCTGGGGATGAACCTGATGGGGAGCGGCATCTGGGGACTGGGCTTTGCCATTGTGGACGCCCGGAAAAAGCGGCTGCTCAAGCGTCTGATCGCTACACCGATGTCGCGGGCTCAGTACCTCGCGTCGTTTGTGCTCTCCCGGCTTACCTTGCTCGTGATCGAGGTCAGCCTGCTTCTGGGATTCGGGGTGCTGGTGTTCGGGGTTCCGCTGCGGGGGTCGCTGCCGCTGCTCGTCACGATCTGTCTGGTGTCATCCCTGGCCTTTGCTTCGCTGGGACTCCTGATCGCTTCCCGGGCGCAGACCATGGAAGGCGCCTCAGGGCTCATGAACCTGGTAATGCTTCCCATGTGGATCTTCTCCGGGGTGTTCTTCTCGGCATCGCGCTTTCCCGAACAGATTCAGCCTTTCATCCAGGCGTTGCCCCTCACGGCAGTGATCGACGCGCTCCGGGCGAACATCCTTCGGGGCGCCGGCTGGCACATGATCACGGGGGACCTGGCCATCATTATGGCCTGGATGATCGGCAGCTTCGTCCTGGCCCTCAAGCTCTTCCGCTGGCGATAGAGGAATGGCGCGACGACTCTTTGCGCTGTAACGTAGGAGCAGGACTTTCCCCTGAGTCTCCTTCCACGGTCCGAGGTCCAGCACTATGAACGAACGCAGGCCTCTCCAGGCGTTCACGGCTGGGGTCTTGCTTCTAGCCGCAGCCTGTTCCGATCAAAGCGAGCCGGTCGCTCCCACACCGCCGGAATCTCCATCCTTCCAGCCGAGCATCCAGGGCAGCACCGACGACCCGACTTCCCTGGCCCGGGCCGTCCCCGGTTTCGGCGGCTTCTATATGGATGATCGCGGCACCCCCGTCGTGTACCTGAAGAATGCGGCCGAGCGAGGCAACGTCGAGCGAGCGCTGGCGCCCTTTTTGAGAGCCCAGGGGCTCGCGGCATCGCAGCTTCGTGTGATTCCGGCCAAGTACGACTGGGCCCAGCTGGAACGCTGGTTTGCCCAGGCGTCCAGCGAGGTATTGGCCGTCCCGGGTGGCGTCTTCGTGGATGCCGATGAGGCGAGTAACCGAGTCACGATTGGGGTTCAGCGGGGTGCGAGCGCGCGGATTCGCGGAGTCGTGGCCCGGCTTGGAATTCCACAGGAGGCCGTCGTTGTCCAGGAGACGGAGCCGATCCGCCTGACGGCAACGCTTCGAGGCAAGGTGCGCCCCGGGGTGGGTGGGCTCCAGATCAACTTTCCCGGCTTTTTGTGCACACTGGGCTTCAACGCGCTGCGCAACGGCCAGAGGTCCTTCATCACGGCCTCCCACTGCTCCAATCATCAGGGCGGCGTGGAAGCAACTCCGTACTATCAGCCCCTCCAAAGCACGGCTCCCGTGAAGTTCGCCACCGAGGTCAGCGACCCGGGCTATTCCCAGAGTAAGCCCGGATGTCCCGTTGGCTCTCGCTGCCGGTTCAGCGATGCGTCGCGGGCGGCGTACGGGTCCACCACCACCTCCAGTCTGGGGAAGATCGCGAAAACTACCGGGCCCAATAACGGCTCCGTCACGATCAACGGCAACTTCAGCATCACCGCCGAGGGCAGCGCCTCCGTGGGCCAGGTTGTCGGGAAGGTTGGTCGCAGCTCCGGCTGGACTACCGGCAAAGTCACCAACACGTGCGTGAACATCGCGGTCCAGGACACCGATATCGTCCAGCTCTGCCAGACCATCGTTACCGCACGGTCGCGCGCCGGCGACAGCGGAGCGCCGGCGTTCAAGGGTACCAGCAATGTCACCCTCGTGGGCATCCTCTGGGGGGCCAACTTGAACGCGAACGGTGTGGGCACCCTCTACGCCTACAGCCCGATCTCGAACATCGAGCGGGAGCTCGGGGCGCTGACCACATTCTAGCGACGCTTCGTCGTGCTCCTCTACGCCCTGAGCCTGCTGGGCATTCTTCTCGGTCCGATGACGCTTCACCTCGTGATGCCCGCTCGCGTGCGCGTGGGCGAAGGGGTGCCGATCACGCTTCGGCTGACCAACGCGGGTCGGCGGGCCGCCGACGTCTATCTACAGGGCCGGCCGGCCGCGTTCGATATCGTCGTCACCCGGCGTGACGGCACACCGGTGTGGCGCCGGTTGGAAGGGGCCGTCGTCCCCGCCGTGCTGCAGGTACGCTCGCTCGCGCCCGGCGCGGTCCTCGAGTTCCGCGACAGCTGGCCTCAGCGAACCAATCTCGGGGCGGCGGTCGAACCCGGCGACTACCTCGTGACCGGCGTGCTTCCCACCGATCCACCTGCCGAGCTCCGGACCCGACCCGCGCCGCTACGCATTCTCCCATAAACGAAAAACGCCCCACTCCATGAGGAGTGGGGCGTCGGCCCACCTGAAGGTGGGCCCTATTTATTCCTCGTCCGCCAGCAACCCTGCCGCGGTGAGCACCGGAGCGACGGCGACCGGCACCTCCTCGATCCGCGGCGGCGGCGGCTCGTAGCCCGCCGGCGGTTCGATATCGATCTCGGCGTAACGGTAGATGCCGCTGCCCGCCGGGATGAGGTGACCGATGATGATGTTCTCCTTGAGACCCAGGAGGTCGTCCTTGGCCCCACGGATGGCGGCGTCGGTCAGTACCCGGGTGGTCTCCTGGAAGGACGCAGCCGAGATGAACGACTGGGTCGTGAGACTCGCCTTGGTGATGCCCAACAGCACCGGCTCGGCCTGCGCGGCGGTACCCTTCCGCTTCACCACCCGTTCGTTATCGTCGCGGAACGTGAGGCGATCCACCGTCTCGCCCTCGAGGAAGTCGGTATCGCCCGGCTCGGTCACGCGCACCTTCTGCAGCATCTGGCGCACGATCACGCCGATGTGCTTGTCGCTGATGCGCACGCCCTGGAGCCGGTAGACCTCCTGGACCTCGTTGAGCAGGTACTCCTGCACCGCACGCGGACCCTTGATGAGCAGGATGTCGTGTGGGTTGACCGGACCCTCGGTGAGGCGGTCGCCCGCCCGCACCCGGTCGCCCTCGTGCACACGGAGGTGCTTGCCGGCCGGTACCTCGTACAGCTGCGGCTCGACCTCTTCGGCCGCTCCGGCCGGGGTCTCCGGATAGACGAAGATCTCGCGCTTGCCGCGCTTGATCTCGCCGAACTTCACCGCGCCATCGACCTCTGAGATCGTGGCCGGATCCTTCGGGCGCCGCGCCTCGAACAGCTCGGCGATACGCGGGAGACCACCGGTGATGTCCCGGGTCTTGTACGCCTGACGCGGGATCTTGGTGACCGTGATGCCCTTGGCCACCTTCACCGGCGGGCTCAGGAACACCGTCTTGTCCTTGCTCTCCTTCTTGGTCTTGCTCGGCCACGCCTCGTTGATCGGACGCTCGTCCACGTGGAACTTGGTGTTCCACGGGTTGGCCGTGTCCGGAATCTCGATGGCCCGGCTCACCTGATCAGTGGGCGAGCCCAGGATGACGCGGCTCCCCTCGGCCAGGGTGTATTCCTGCGGGTCCTTCCGGTTCGGCATGTAGACCAGCACGCTCGGATGCAGCTCACGGTCCGGGTCGGCCACGACGACGATACTCCGAAGGCCGGTGCCCTCGTCCAGCTCCTCGCGGAGGGTGACGCCGGGCACCAGGTCCTTCCAGCGCAGCTCGCCGTCGGCCTTGATGATGCTCGGGTCGTTGTACGGGTCCCAAGTGTAGAGAATGGTTCCTCGTGGCGGCTGGCCCGGCGCGGAAAAGCGCAGATCCTCCCGGAGCACAGAGTCACCTTCCTTCACCTGAAGCACTGCACCCTCAGGCACCGGGAATCGATTCAGCACCCGTTTCTGATCCTTGGGATCGACCACCAGAATGCCTTCCTTGCTCTCGTCCGACGCCGACTCGTCCTCGCGGGTCAGCACGACCCGGCTCGAGCCCCTGGTGCCGTCTTCGAGCTCAACCGGTACGTCCGCCCATTCGAGTCCGTCGGTGTACTTGACCTTGCCGTCCAACCGGGCCCGCCGCTCCGCCTCTTCGGCGATGCGGGAGGAGGTGCCGCCGATGTGGAACGTCCGGAGCGTCAGCTGGGTGCCCGGCTCGCCGATCGACTGCGCGGCCAGAATCCCGACCGCCTCGCCCATGTCCACCATGTCCATCGTGGCCAGGTTCCGGCCGTAGCACATCCGGCAGATGCCGCGCCGGGCCTCACAGGTGAGGACGGAGCGGATCTTGACCTTATCGATCCCGGCATCGTCGATCGCGTTGGAGATGTCCTCGTCGATCAGCTTGCCGGCCTCGACCAAGAGCTTCGGATCGCCATCCTCGTCCAGCTCGTGGGGATCGAACACATCCTCACTGGCGACACTGCCCAGAATGCGCTCCCGGAGCGGCTCGATGATGTCCTCGCCCTCCTTGAGTGCCGCGATCTCGAGCCCGAGAATCGTCCCGCAGTCCTCCTCAGTCACCGTCACGTCCTGCGCGACATCGACCAGGCGGCGGGTGAGGTAACCGGCGTCGGCGGTCTTGAGCGCCGTGTCGGCCAGGCCCTTCCGGGCGCCGTGGGTCGAGATGAAGTACTCGAGCACGGTGAGCCCCTCGCGGAAGTTTGACTTGATCGGGCTTTCGATGATCTCGCCGATGCCTCCCGTGAGCTTCTTCTGCGGCTTGGCCATGAGCCCGCGCATACCGGCAAGCTGCCGGATCTGGTCGCGGCTGCCGCGGGACCCGGAGTCGAACATCATGAACACCGGGTTGAACCCGCCGCGGGAGACCCGCATCGAGTTGATCATCGCCTCGGCCACGTCGTTGTTGGCGTGGGTCCAGGCGTCGATCACCTTGTTGTACCGCTCGCCGAAGGTGATCTGGCCGGTGTTGTAGGCGCGCTGGAACCGCTTGACCCGCGCGTCCGCCTCGGTCAAGAGCTCGGCCTTTTCGGCCGGGATCTCGAGGTCCTCGATTCCGATCGACACGCCTCCCATGGTGGCAAAGCGGAAGCCGAAGTCCTTCAGCCGGTCCAGGAACGTGACCGTTTCGGCCAGCCCGGCCCGGCGATAGCTCTGGAGCACCAGCTCCGAGAGGACCTTCTTCTTCATCAGCTCGTCGCGGAAGCCGAGGTCCGCCACGACCTTCCGCGGCAAGATGCTGTTGAACAGCACCCGGCCTACAGTGGTCCGGAGCCAACGCGGCTTGGCGTCCTCCGACTCCCGCGGCGGGATGTACCAGAAGCAGATGGCCGTGTGGTAGCCGACGCTCCCATTGAGCAGCGCCATCTCCAGCTCGGCCAGGCTGCCGAAGTGCTTGCAGCCGCTCCAGAGCCGGGCCCTGGTGTCCTCTGTCTTCGCAGCACCCGCCTTCCGCAGCTCCTCTTCGAAGCCGGCCGGCAGCTTGGTCAGGAAGTAGCTGCCGAGCACCATGTCCTGTGACGGCTCGGCCACCGGACGGCCGTCCGATGGCTTGAGCACGTTGTTGGACGAGATCATCAGGAGGCGCGCCTCCAGCTGGGCCTCGAACGACAACGGCACGTGCACTGCCATCTGGTCGCCGTCGAAGTCGGCGTTGAACGCCGCGCAGACCAGCGGGTGAATCCGGATGGCCTTGCCTTCGACCAGCACCGGCTCGAACGCCTGGATGCCCAGGCGGTGGAGGGTCGGCGCGCGATTGAGCAGGACCGGGTGATCCTGAATGATCTCCTCCAGGATCTCGTACACCTCGGGGCTCTCCCGCTCGACGATCTTCTTGGCCCGCTTCACCGTCTCGGCGATGCCCTTCTCCACCAGCTTGTGGATGATGAAGGGCTTGAACAGCTCGACCGCCATGGCCTTGGGCAGGCCGCACTGGTGGAGCCGGAGCTCAGGACCCACCACGATGACAGAACGGCCGGAGTAGTCCACCCGCTTGCCGAGCAGGTTCTGGCGGAATCGGCCCTGCTTGCCCTTGAGCATGTCCGAGAGGCTCTTGAGCGGACGCTTGCCCCGGCCCCGGATCGCCTTCGAGCGGCGGCCGTTGTCGAACAGGGCGTCCACCGCCTCCTGGAGCATCCGCTTCTCGTTCCGAAGGATGACCTCCGGCGCCTTGTGCTGGATCAGCTTGGTCAGCCGGTTGTTCCGGTTGATCACCCGGCGATACAGGTCATTGAGATCGGACGTGGCGAAGCGTCCCCCGTCCAGCGGCACCAGCGGCCGAAGGTCGGGCGGAATTACCGGAATGACGTCGAGGATCATCCAGGCCGGGTCGTTGGCCAGGTCGCCCGAGTCGCCCGACGACAGAAATGCGTCCACGATCTTGAGCCGCTTCAGCATCTGCTTCTTGCGGTGCTGGCTGGTCTCGGTGGCCACGCCGGCGCGCAGCTCCTCCGCCAGCTTCCGGATGTCGAGCCGGCCCAGCAGCTCGCGAACGGCAGGAGCGCCGATGTCGGCCCTGAACGTGGTGTCGCCCTCGTCCCGAGCCTTGGCCCGGAGAGCCAGGTACTCGTCCTCGTCCAGCAGCTGATTCTCCTCGACCTCCTGCTTACCCGGATCGATCACGATGTAGCTCGAGTAGTAGATGACCCGCTCGAGATCTCGCAGGGTGATGTTGATCAGGTTCCCCATCGGGCTGGGTAAGGTCTTGAAGAACCAGATGTGCGCCACCGGCACGCTGAGCTCGATGTGGCCCATACGCTCGCGCCGCACCTTGCTGAGTGTCACCTCGACGCCGCAGCGATCGCAGATCACGCCGCGATAGCGGATTCGCTTGTACTTGCCGCAGTGGCACTCCCAGTCCTTGACCGGGCCGAAGATCCGCTCGCAGAAGAGGCCGTCCTTCTCCGGCTTGAACGACCGGTAGTTGATCGTCTCCGGCTTGGTGACCTCGCCCCACGACCACCAGGCGCGCTGGCCCTGGAGCTCCAGGCGCTCGCGCTCCTTGGGATCGCGCGGGCCCCGGATCTCCTCGGGGCTCGCGATGCGGATGCTGATATAGTCGAAGCTCGAGCTCTTGGGCTCGCGCCCGCTGCGAAAATCAATCATGTCATTCCCTCTATTCGTCGCCGGCT
>JAXDMF010000015.1:0-2905 GCA_034666205.1 Gemmatimonadales bacterium | reverse complement strand
CTGCAAAGCTCCTGGGTGGAGGAGCGCACTGGTCTTTCGCGGGACGTGCTCCTGACGGATCTCCGTCTACTTCATAGTGACGGAAGCATCACCTCGGGGGCCGACGTCTATCGGTATGTCATGCGTAGAGTCTGGTGGACGTATCCCCTCTACCTCCTCTCGGTAGTACCGGGCCTCAGGAGCCTTTTCGATTGGGCCTATCGAACGTTCGCCCGACATCGGATGCGGATCTCCGCCAGCTGCGGAGTACCGCAATAGAGCGCAAAGGGAGGTAGCATGGACGAGGAAGTCTTCAACCTCGAGGTTCGGAAGTTCCTGAAGCGCTTCGGGGTTACGGCTCAGCGCGAGATCGAGAAGGCGGTGGATGCCGCATTACAGCGCCGCTCGCTCACCGGAAACGAGGCCTTGAAAGTCGAGGCAACGCTGAGCATTCCCGGGGTGCTGCCGCAGCTCCATATCGACGGGGAGATTGCACTTTCGTCTCGACCGTAGGAACCGCCGATCCCGGAACCCCGACCGTCCCTGAAAACCAGACACCAGCAAGGAGGCCGCATGGCACCGCGCAGGCGTTACCGGCTGGACCGAGTGGCGGTGGTGCCGGGCGAGCAGCGGGTGGCCACCTGGACCTTCGGCGGCAAGCTTGTGTCCGGCACGGAGAAGGCGTACAACGTGCTCGACGGCAATTTCCGCTCCCGCAATGAGTGGGCTTTTGTGGTACGTCTTCCCAAGGAACGGAATGAGAGGATCGAGGTCAGGCCACGAGTGACCCCCAACGTCAAGGTCTGGGCGGAGCTTCCCGATCGGTCCATCACCTTCTCGCGCGCCACCAAGGGTGATGCGCGCGGGAAGTGGTACTGCCAGGTGGCACTTGCCGATCCGACCGGGGCCAGGAGCAGAGATATCGTACGGGGAGATGAGCGCGGTGCTCTCCCTGCCTGGTTTGACGCCCTCAGGGGCCGGATGCGAGTAAAGAAGAACGTGAAAAACACCAAGGGCACCGACGGTGAGGCGCTGGTGGTGCTGGTATCCGCCGGCGATCATGCCGCCATGATTCGCCTTTTCTTTGCCACCAAGGTCTGGGTGCTAAAGGAGCGGATCACCCTGGCATCATGAATGGCACGCCGGCTGCTATGACCGCCGACTCACGGCTCGGCATATCTCGCCTCCAGGCCGGATCGGATGCCGAGTCGTGCGCCCACCTCATGGCCACATCCGAACCATGGCTGACCCTCGGACGCACCTACGAGGCGTCGCTCCGGATCGTGCAGGATCCCGCCCGAGAGATCTACGTGGCCCGCGACGACGAGGGCCTGGCGGGTTTCCTGATTCTGTGCATGACTGGCGCTTTCGTCGGCTATATCCAGACCATTCTGGTCCATCCCGACCGGCGGGGCCAGGGAATTGGCTCCAAGTTGCTCGAGTTCGCCGAGCAACGGATCCTGAAGGAGTCGCCCAACGTCTTCATGTGTGTGTCGTCGTTCAACCATGGCGCCCGGCGACTCTATGAACGGCAAGGCTACAGGGTGGTCGGGGAGCTGACCGACTATATCGTCGAGGGGTGCTCGGAAATTCTGCTTCGCAAGACGCGCGGACCGCTGACCGGCTTCATCCATGGCTCACGGCAGGCACCGGACGGGGACAAGCGCTCGTGAAGGTTGGTTGAGGTATAGCGCACAGTCCGGAGCGAAGGTAGGATCGAGGCATGGGAGGAATCGATCTGCATGCGTGAGGCGCGCCTGCGTCCTGAGTTTGCCGACCTGTATCCCACGCTGACACCCGGACAGTGGGAGCCGGCGGCACGGGTTGCCGAGGCGGTGTTGGCCCGGCTGCTCCTGCTCGAGATCTCGGAGGCTCCACTCCAAGATCGTGTCCTGAACGAGGCACACTTCGAATTCAGGGGTGAGACGCCCGACGGGGCACCGCGGGGATCGGGGGTCTCTCAGGCCGTCGACCGGGCGGAGGAATAGTTTGGGAGCAGTAATGGAAGACCTCCGGTACCCGATTGGGCAGTTCCGCTACGAAGGCGAGCCCGACCAACGCCGGCGGGAACAATGGATCGAAGAGATCGCTGCGGCGCCGGCCAATCTTCGGGCGGCCGTTGCCGGTCTTGCTCCCCATCAACTCGACACTCCCTACCGGGATAAGGGCTGGACGGTTCGCCAGGTGATCCACCACCTGCCGGACAGCCATCTGAACGCCTATACCCGCATCAAGCTCGCACTTACCGAAGACGTGCCGGTCATCAGGCCATACGAGGAAGCTCGCTGGGCCGAATTGCCGGACGGCAGGGCGGGTCCAATCGAGCTATCGCTGAATCTGCTCGAGAGCCTGCACCATCGATGGGTGCTGTTGCTCCGTCAGCTCACCCCGGCTGACTTTCGCAGGCGGTTCATGCATCCGCAGCACGGCCGGCCGTTCGAGGTGCAGGAGACACTGGCTCTTTACGCCTGGCACGGGCAGCATCACGTGGCGCACATCGCTTCGCTCCGTCGGCGAATGGCTTGGGACTGACCGGGCGGGAACGATCCAGGAGCCAAACTCGTTTCAGCGGTGGGCCTCAGGAGGAGTGCATCGATGGCTGAACTGGCAAAGGCGACATTCGGCGCAGGCTGCTTCTGGGGCGTAGAAGTGGCCTTCCGGCAGGTGCCGGGCGTGGCTTCGACCGCGGTGGGTTATCTCGGCGGAACCCTGGCAAACCCGACCTATGAGGACGTGTGCAGCGGGCGTACGGGACACGCCGAGGTGGTCGAGGTCACCTACGACCCCGGCAAGGTGGCCTATGACGATCTACTGAATGTGTTCTGGACCAACCACGATCCGACGACCCTCAACCGGCAGGGGCCCGACCGGGGGACGCAGTACCGTTCAGCCATCTTCTACCACGATGAGCAGCAGAAGGCGGCGG
>JAXDMF010000014.1:0-3543 GCA_034666205.1 Gemmatimonadales bacterium | reverse complement strand
ATCCCGCCGCGTAGATGGAGGCTTCGACTGCCGCCACGCAGGCGCGGTCCATCATTTCGAGCGCAGCCGGGACGATCCCGGCGGCGATAATTGCCGACACTGCCTCGCTCGCGCCCCGCACGGTGGTGAAGTCGGCCAGCATGGTGCGGACGCTCTCGGGAATGCGCTCCAGGCGAACCGTGATCTCAGTCGCGATTCCGAACATTCCTTCGCTGCCCACAAACAACCCCACGAGATCGGGGCCCCAGGCCTCCCCTTGCCGTGAGCCGAGTCTCGTGACTGACCCGTCGGGCAGAACGACCTCGAGCGCCACGATGTGGTTGGTGGTCACGCCGTACTTGAGGCAGTGGGGGCCACCCGCGTTCTCGGCCACATTGCCGCCCACGGTACAGGCTGCCTGGCTGGACGGGTCCGGCACGTAGTGCAGGCCCAGCGGAAGCACCGCCTCCGACAGCCGCGCATTGACCACCCCGGGCTGAAGCACGGCGCGACGTTGCACCGGGTCCACACTGAGGATCCGGTTCAGCCGCGTCAGGGCGATCAGCACCGTGTCAGGCTCGGCCAGGGCTCCGCCGGAGAGACCCGTTCCAGCGCCCCGGGCAACGAAGGGCACCTGCAGCAGATGCAGCAGTCGGACGATCTCGCGCACCTGAGCCGGCGTCTCCGGGATGACGACCACGCCGGGAAGGGACTCGTGGGTGGGCAACCCATCCATCGCGTAGGTGACGAGCTCGGCGCGCCGATGACGTACCCAACGTGAGCCGACGATCCGGTTCAGGGCGGTCAGCAGGGACGCGTTCATTGAGCCATGGCGTCGGGTATCGCTCCGCCCTTGCCGTTGCTGTGGGCGCTACGGTGCACCTTCAATCCCAACTCGACTCCGCTCGTGAGCACTGGAAGGAGCAGGATCAGCGCCTTGATTCGCCGTGAGGTCGAGCGCTCGGCCAGCAACCGCTGTTTCACCCCGAGGTCGCACTCGATACCGCTCGCAATATGAAAGGACAGGCTGGATGCGTCATCCGGAAGAGCCGGCTCTTCCGGCATGGTGTCGTTGAGCTCGCGCAGGCCGGCGAGGTAGCGTCCGAAGAGCTCGCGCAGCTCGGCGGTATCCTCCGCGGCAGGCTCCGGACCGGTATCGTCGTCGAATGTCTGAACCATCGCGACGAGGTAGGGATGGGGCTCGTCGAGCAGGCGCGAAAGCACGAACCGTGAGCCGCCCACGACCACGACATTCGACCGTCCGTCCGGGAGCTCCTCGCTGACCCGTACTTCCGCGACGCATCCGACAGTTCCGGGGCCCGGCAGCTCCGAGCTGCCATTCACCGGGGTGATGCCGAACCGCCGGTCACCCAGCAGACAATCGGCCAGCATGCGTTTGTACCGTGGCTCGAAGATATGGAGCGGCAGCGGAGCTCCGGGGAACAGCACGACCGAGAGTGGAAAGATGGGAAGCCGGAAGGGCATGCGCGTAAGGTAAGCGGTGAGCGGTAAGAAGTGAGCGGGGGGCTCCGATGGTTCTCGAAACCCCCCGCGTACCGCTTACCGCCCGCTGCTCACCGTCTCATGCCGCTCCCCAGAATCCACGCAATGCCCGGACATCGGCCGAGTCGCGCAGCTTCTCGAAGGCTCGTTCCCGGATCTGCCGGATGCGTTCGCGGGTGACCCCGAGTAATGCACCGATCTTCTCCAGGGTCAACGCCTCGGAGCCTTCTTCCAAACCATAATAGAGCGACAGGATCTTGCGTTCGCGTGGGGTGAGATGGCGTTGGAAAATACGATCGATGAATTCCCGCTGCAGCCGGACGTCGGTCATCTCCTCGATCTCGATGCCGCCGGTGCCGGCAACCCGCTCGCCGAAAGTACTGGCGCCCCGATCCTGCCTTTCGACCGGTGCATCCAGCGATACCTCGGTCGAGGTCATCCGGTGAGCCGAGCGGATGTTCTCGACCGTATCGTTGAGCGCGATGGCGATTTCGGCGTCGGTGGGCTCCCGGCCAAGCTCCTGGGCCAGAAAACTCTTGGCCCGAGACATCCGGACTAGCGCGGAGTTCTGGTTCAAGGGAATTCGAACGCTGCGGGTCTGCTCGGCGAGCGCCTTCAAGACGGCCTGGCGGACCCACCACACCGCGTAGGAGATGAACTTCACCCCGTGGTCGGGGTCGAACTTCTTGACCGCCTTGAGCAGCCCCTCGTTCCCGATGGCCACCAACTCCGAGAGGTCGAGCCCGTGACCCTGGTACTTCTTTACGTACGAGATCACGAACCGCAGGTTGGCCGTGACCAGCCGCTCCGCCGCAGTTTCGTCACCCGCGACGGCGCGCCGCGCCAGTCGTTTTTCCTCGTCCGGGTCGGAGATCATGGGGAGCTTCTGAATGTCGAGCAGGTATTGATCGAACGCGCCGGAAGGAATTGAGCGGGCAAACGGGCGGGCTTTCCCGGTACGCACATGCGTCATAAACAACCCCAGGGGGAGGGAACGGGCCGTGATTTTTGGTGCTGTGACCGAAAAAATCGGAGAGGTGAGCAGCGAATATATGAGAGGCACGTGCTGCGAGTCAAGCAAAAATTGTTTCCACATCACAAAACGCTTGTCCACAGCCTGTTCATGGTTTTATCCACTTTGGTGGAGAACTCCAGCCGGCCTCGGGGCCAGCACCGTAGCTGCAAGTTCCTGCAGCTAAAGGAGATGTCCGGGCTTTCTCTGCGATTTACGGGCCGTCCTCAACCGGCATTCGAGAGCGCTAAGACCCTCCGAATGGCCGCATCCGGCACGGCCGTCGTCCAGCCATGTGGCTGATGCATGCGACCAAGTGTGGCAGGCAGCGCGAAGTGAATCTGTCCGCCCCGATTCTTCTTGTCGGCCATCATGCTGCCAATCAGGGCCGTCCGGTCGATCCCCGGGGGCACCCGGTCCGGCAACCCCAGGCGGATCAGGAGGCGGGCGACCCGGTGGTGCAGGCCGGACTCCGCCAGGCCCAATTGCTCGGCCAGCTCGCACTCGAGCACGAGCCCAAGCGCGACGGCCTCGCCGTGGGGCAGCTGGTAGTTGGAGACCTGTTCCAGGGCGTGGGCAACGGTGTGGCCGGCGTTCAGAATGGCCCGGCGACCTGCCTCACGCTCGTCGTCACTCACCACCGCGGCCTTGATCTCCACGCTCCGGCGAATCAGCCTGGTGAGCGTGCCTGGGTCCCGCTGGATCAGCTCGGTAGCGTGCGTCTCCATCCACTCGAAGTAATCGCGGTCGGCAATGAGGCCGTGCTTCACCGCCTCGGCCAGGCCGGCACGGTAGTCGCGTTCGGGTAGGGTGCCGAGGGTAAGCGGATCGGCGATCACCGCAGCGGGGGGATGGAAGGAGCCCACCAGGTTCTTGCCCTTCGGGGTGTCCACCCCGGTCTTGCCGCCGACCGACGCGTCCAGCATGGCGAGCAAGGTGGTCGGGACCTGCAGATAGGGCAGTCCGCGCATGTAGGTGGCGGCGACAAACCCGGCGAGATCTCCGGTGACCCCACCCCCCAGTGCGATAATACCGCTATCCCGGCCGAA
>JAXDMF010000013.1:0-3785 GCA_034666205.1 Gemmatimonadales bacterium | reverse complement strand
GTCTCCGGTGGGGTCAGGTACCGTCGTTCCCGCCTTTTCCGTCCTACCCGCCTTATTTTCCCCGTATGCCCCCCAACCACAACCCGCCCCAGCTCTTCCTCATCGACGGCTATGCGCTGATCTATCGGGCCTTCTACGCCATGATTGCCCGGCCGCTCCGGACGGCCAAGGGTGAGAACACATCGGCGGCCTGGGGGGTGGTGAACTTCCTGCTTCGGCTCAGGGAGAAGTACCGGCCCGACTACGTCGCCTGGATCAATGATGCCGGCACCTCCTTCCGGGAAGAGCGCTACGCCGATTACAAGTCCACCCGCCAAAAGCTCGACCAGGAGCTGCAAGCGGACTTCGATCGTTCGGTCGAGCGCATCGGTCAGCTGCTAGAGGCGTTTGGGATTCCCCTCATCGCTATACCCGGCTACGAGGCCGATGACGTAATCGGCACGCTGGCCACGGCCGCTGCCGAGCGGGGTCTTCTG
Source organism: Gemmatimonadales bacterium (assembly GCA_034666205.1). Lineage (GTDB taxonomy): Bacteria > Gemmatimonadota > Gemmatimonadetes > Gemmatimonadales > GWC2-71-9 > CAVVWJ01. The sequence continues at coordinate 3,309 of JAXDMF010000013.1, read as the reverse complement.
TCGGTGATCGTCTCCGGCGATAAGGACTTCTACCAGCTCGTGGGCCCCGGCGTCGCGCTGTTGAACCCGGGGCGAGGTGGATCCGCGGCCGTAGACGAGAGTTGGGTGGATGAGTCGAACGCCAGCGAGCGCCTCGGCGTTCCGCCGCGCCAGGTGGCAGACTTTCTGGCGCTCGTGGGCGACGCCTCGGACAACATCCCCGGGGTCCGGGGCATCGGTGAGAAGGGGGCGCAGAAACTCCTCGCCGAATTCGGGGACCTGGAGACGATTCTCGCAAAGGCAGGAGACGTCAGCGCGAAACGTGCCCGGGAAGCCCTCCTGACACAGGCCGACAACGCCAGACTCTCGCGCGAGCTGGTCACCATCCAGCGCAATGTGCCGGTCGAGTTGAAGTTCGATGACCTGGTGCTTCAGGAGCCCGACCGCGATGCCGTGATCCGGCTCCTGACCGAGCTCGAGTTCTACTCTTTGGTGCGCCGGCTCAGCGGTCAGAATGACGGCAAAGGCCCTGTCGAAGCCGATCTGGGCGACTCCTCCGCCAGCGAGGCGGCTACGGATTTGGATGCTGAGGAGTCCGCGCTCTCCGCCGATTCCTGGTTGACCCTGTCCGATCTGTCGGGCCCACCCGCGACCTCAGTCACCGTTGTGGATGACCCCGATGAGCTTCCTGCCTTAGTGGAGCGGCTCCGTGCGGCTCCGCTGGTGGGGCTCGACATCGAGGCGTCGTCCTCCGAGCCGCACGATGCCGAGATCGTCGGCCTATCGCTCGCTGCCAGTCCGGAAGAGGTGTGGTACCTGCCCCTCGGGCACCGGCCTGTGGTGGGCGAGCTCGCCGCGCCCACCCCGGTCCGGAATCTCCCGCCGCTCACGGATGTCGCGAGCGCTCCACTCTATGCCCTCCTGATCGATCCGGCGGTCTCCAAGGCGGGGCACGATATCAAGTTCGACTGGCAGGTGCTGCGGCGGGCCGGGGTCGAGCTCGCCGGTGTGGCGTACGACTCGATGCTCGCGAGCTTCGTCCTCGATCCCGGTCGCCGTTCGCACGCCATCGACACTCTATGCCTCGAGCACCTTGGCCGTACCATGCAGACCTACCGCGAGCTGGCTGGGAAGGGGAAGTCGCAGGTCCCCTTTGCCGAGGTCGCCATTCCGCTCGCGGCCAACTACTGCGGCACCGACAGCTCTACCGTCCTGGCACTACACCAGTTCTTCGCGCCCATGCTGTCCGAAATGGCGCTCGATCCGTTGTTGCGGGAGATCGAGATGCCGCTGGTGGAGGTGCTGGTGGATATGGAGTGGGAAGGCATTGCCATCGACCCCGCGGTGTTCCAGCGGCTGAGCCGGGAGCTCAGTATCGACCTTCGCCGGCTGGAAGAGGAGATCGCACGGGTGGCCGGCACCGACTTGAACATCAATTCACCCCGTCAGCTCGCCACTGTTCTGTTCGAGAAGAACCAGCTGCCGATCCTCAAAAAGACCAAGACCGGCCCTTCCACCGACGCCGATGTCCTCGAGCAGCTTGCCGCCATGGGACACGACCTGCCGCGGCTGATTCTGGAGTACCGTGAGCTCCAGAAGCTGAAGAGCACGTACGTCGATACGCTTCCGGAACGAGTCAACCGAGCGACCGGCCGCATCCATACCAGCTTCAACCAAGCCGGTGCGGCCACCGGACGCCTCAGCTCGGCTGAGCCGAACCTCCAGAACATTCCCGTGCGGACCACCCGGGGAGAAGCGATCCGCGCCGGCTTCGTTCCCCGGGAGGGTTGGGTGTTCCTGGTGGCCGACTACTCCCAGATCGAGCTCCGGATCATGGCTCATCTGTCGGGAGACCCGGCCTTCATCGAGGCGTTCCGCCAAGGCGGCGACATTCATCGGCAGACCGCGGCGTTGATCTTCAACGTTCCCGCCGCGGAGGTGACGTCCGATATGCGCGCCCGGGCCAAGACCATCAATTTCGCCACCATCTACGGGCAGGGGCCATTTGCCCTCAGCCGGCAGCTGGGAATCTCTCAGGAAGATGCGAGAGGCTTCATTGCCCGGTACTTCGAGCGCTTCTCCGGGGTGCGGGCCTTTCTCGATCGGCAGATCGAGCTGGCCCGGCAGCAGGGCTACGTGGAAACGCTCTTCAAACGCCGCCGGTACATCCCCGAGATCAAGGAGCGCAACTTCAGCCTGCGAGCCTACGGCGAGCGCAATGCGCAGAACTCCCCGCTTCAGGGATCCGCCGCCGACCTGATCAAGCTGGCCATGGTCCGGATCCACCAAGCCATCCGGGAACGTGGTCTTGCCGGCCGCATGCTGCTCCAGGTGCACGATGAACTGATCTTTGAGGCTCCGCCAGACGAGGTCGATGCCATGACCGAGCTGGTTCGCTCGCACATGGAAAATGTGGTCGAGCTGCAGGTTCCCTTGGTGGTCCATATCGGGGTTGGGTCCAACTGGCTGGAAGCAAAGCGCTGAGGCGGCGCGCTCAGAAATTGCAGCAGGAGGCGGGGTGGGGAAGGGGTGCACGTTCTTGCGTCGCCGGCGAGAAAGACCCGAGCCATTCCGAAGTGGTGCCCTGCAGCCGGGCTGGCAACCCAAGTCCAGGCCGGCTCATATCCGGAGACCTATGAAGCGCGCTGTGTTACCGCTGATCACACTCGGGCTGTTTGCGTTGGTTGTGGCGGACCGGCTGTCGCACGCCTTGGGTTCGGCCCAACCTCAGCCTGCGGTCCAGGGACCGAGTGATACCCGGTCGGCGACGGTCCAGCTCGAGGGCAGCAGCGCTGCCGGCAAGCCGGCGGACCAGCCAGCCAACCGGCCCCCCGGCGACCGGCTCGCGCGACTCGCTGCGCGGCAGCAGCTCAGCCGAGAGGGCAGTCTCACCTATCTCGATTCCCTGATCATCAGCACCGATTCAGTCGTCCGCCGCTGGCCGGATCGCCAGGGAGTGCCCCTGCGCGTCAGCGCGGTCGAAGGTGGTTTGGCCGGCTATCAGCCACGGATGTTCGGCTTCGTCCGTGAGGCGCTCGGGCTCTGGGAGGGCACCGGAATGGGTGTCCATTTCGCGATCGTTCCTGACACCACCGGCGCCGATATCGTGGTGCACTGGATCGATCACTTCGACTTCGATCGGGCAGGGCAGACTGATCTTACCTGGGACCAGGCCGGCAGGGTGCGAAAGGCATCCATCTCCCTCGCCATCCGGACAAACACGGGCTTCGCGCTGCCCGACGCGGCGCTCCTCGCTGTTGCCGTCCATGAGGCGGGCCATGCCCTCGGCCTTCCCCACTCTGCCGACTCCAACGACGTGATGTTTCCGGC
>JAXDMF010000012.1:0-2835 GCA_034666205.1 Gemmatimonadales bacterium | reverse complement strand
ACTCCGCAATGTTCGGTCGGCGCTGGAATGGAGCTTTGGATCGCACGGCAACGACGAAATCGTGACAAGACTTGCGGCCGCTTCAACGCAGCTATTTATGGAGCGGTCGCTATTGCCTTGCACGAGGACCGGAAATTGTCATCCATCATGATATGTGGCAGACTAGCTGTTAAAGCTCGGTGTGACCAACCGGGTGGACTATTGTCATGGGGCCTTTCTCAGCCCGAGTTGGTGAGCCGCTCGACAGTGGAGTGCGGCAGTTGAATCCATCTACTCTGCTCGGCGCAAATGGGAATGCCAACTTCCAGGTCTTGTTGGAGGATGGCGAACGTGTCTTCTGCAGGGCCGGTGGCCACGCCAACGCTGACGGCTCCGTGCTGGCCGTGCTGCCTGCTGAAGAGCATCCCACTCCTGCCACCCTGGATCGTCTTGCTCACGAATATGGACTGAAGGAGGAGCTGGACGGGGCGTGGGCGGTGCGTCCACTCGAGTTGATTCGTGAAAGCGGCCGGACCATGCTGGTGCTCGAGGATCCCGGCGGCGAGCCGCTCGAGCGATTGCTCGGCGTGCCTTTCGAGATGGACCTCTTCCTGCGCCTGGCAATCGACATCAGTGTGGCTGTCGGCAGGATTCATCGGCGAGGCCTGCTGCACAAGGATATAAAGCCCGCCAATATCATGGTGAATTGCGCGGACGGCCAGGTGCGTCTTGCTGGGTTCGGGATCGCATCACGCGTGCCGCGTGAGCGACAGGCGCCCGGGCCGCCGGAGACTATCGCTGGTACACTCGCCTACATGGCGCCCGAACAAACCGGACGGATGAATCGTTCGATCGATTCCCGCAGCGACCTCTATGCGCTCGGCGTCACGTTCTACCAGATGCTCACGGGCTCCCTGCCGTTCACCGCGGCCGATCCGATGGAGTGGGTGCACTGCCATATCGCGAGAAAGCCGCTTCCGCCCAGTGAACGGTTGGAGAATATCCCCGCGCCGGTCTCCGAAATCATCATGAAGCTGCTCGCGAAGACCGCCGAGGACCGTTACCAGACCGCCGCGGGCGTTGTCGCCGACCTCCAGCGCTGCCTGACCGAATGGGAGACGCAGCGTCGCATCGACCCGTTCCCGCTTGGGGCGCATGACATCTCCGACCGGCTCATGGTGCCGGAGCGGTTGTATGGGCGGGAGCGCGAAATGCGCACGCTGGTCGCGTCCTTCGAGCGGGTCATCGCCGGCGGCACGTCCGAGCTGGTCGTCGTATCCGGATACTCCGGCGTTGGGAAGTCCTCGCTCGTAAATGAGCTCCATAAGGAACTGGTCCCGCCGCGTGCTCTGTTCGCTGCCGGCAAGTTCGATCAATACAAGCGCAATATTCCCTATGCGACGTTGGCCCAGGCGTTTCACGGTCTGGTCCATCGGATCCTCGGAAAGAGCGACGCGGAGATGAGCCAATGGCGCGCCGTCTTGCTCGAGGCGCTCGGCCCGAATGGGCAGCTCATGGTCAATCTCATCCCGGAGCTGGCGCTCATCATCGGCGAGCAGCCGGAGGCGCCCGAACTTCCGCCTCAGGACCAGCAGGCCCGCTTCCAACTGGTGTTTCGGCGCTTCCTCGGCGTGTTTGCCCGGCGGGAGCACCCTCTCGCGCTGTTCGTCGACGATCTGCAATGGCTGGACTCGGCGACCCTCGATCTGATCGAGCATCTTGCCCTGCACCCGGAGGTGCGGCACCTGCTGCTGATCGGCGCCTATCGTGACAACGAGGTCGGTCCCGCGCACCCGCTCGCGCACATGCTGGCGCGGCTCCGTGAGGCCGGCGAAAGGGTACAGGAAATCCTGCTCACGCCCCTGATATCTCACGATGTGGAGCGGCTCCTTGCAGATGCGCTGCACACAGACCGCGGGCGGGCGCGGCCCTTGGCTGACCTGGTATTCGAGAAGACCGCCGGCAATCCGTTCTTCACAATCCAGTTCCTCAGCGCGCTCGCGCAGGAGGCGCTGCTGACCTTCGATCCCGACAAGGCGACCTGGGGCTGGGACCTGCCGCGCATCCGTGCCAAGGGCTTCACCGACAACGTCGCAGATTTCATGGCGGCGAAGCTGAGCCGTCTGCCGCCAACGACTCAGAAGGTTCTCGGCCAGTTGGCCTGCCTGGGGAATACTGCCGAGTCGGAGACGCTTGCGCTGGTTCACGAGGCGAGCGATGAAGCGACAAACGCAGCGTTGTGGGAAGCTGTTCGGGCCGGCCTCGTCCTTCGTTCGGGCGGCACGTACGCATTCCTCCACGATCGCGTCCAGGAGGCGGCCTATGCGCTCATCTTCGAGGACGAGCGGGCCATGGCGCATCTTCGCATTGGCCGATTGCTTGCCGCGCGCACCCCACCGGAGCACCTCGAAGAGAACATCTTCGACATTGTGAACCAGTTCGACCGTGGCGCGGCGCTGATCAGCACAGAGCGGGAGCGCGAGCAGGTCGCCACATTCAATCTAGTGGCAGGTAAGCGTGCCAAGACGGCAACCGCCTACGCCGCAGCCCTGCGGTATTTTGTCGTCGGGCGCTTGCTGCTGGGGGAGAAGGGTTGGGAGCAGTGCTACCAGCTCACCTTCGACCTCGAACTCAACAGGGGCGAGTGCGAATACCTGACCGGGGAATCGGCGGCAGCGGAAGAACGGCTCTCGCAACTATCGACGCGGGCACGGACCATTGTTCACGCGGCCGCGGGCACCTGCGTGCGCATCAATCTGTATACGACCCTCGACCGGAGCAACAGGGCCGTCGAGGTAGGGCTGGAATATCTCCGCCGGGTTGACGCCCGATGGCCGCAGCACGCGACAGCCCAGG
>JAXDMF010000011.1:0-5307 GCA_034666205.1 Gemmatimonadales bacterium | reverse complement strand
GCCAGCGCCGTGTCGAGCTCTCCCAGGCTGTGAACCTCCACCAGGGCATCGAGACCGGCGGCGGTGGCGCAGGCCATGAGGTCTCCCAGGCGCGAACGGTCCAGCGCACGAACGATGAGCAGCACGGCGGACGCCCCGGCCGCCCGAGCCTCCTGGATCTGCAGCTCATCGAGGATGAAGTCCTTGCGAAGGACCGGGACGACCGCACGCTCGGCCGCAGCCGCGAGATCGGCCATGGACCCGCCGAAGTAGGGCTCGTCGGTCAAGACCGAAATCGCGGCGGCCCCATGGGTCCCGTAAAGCACCGCGCGTTCGATCGGATCCAGATCCTCCCGGATCGAGCCCGCCGACGGAGACCGCCGTTTCACCTCGGCGATGACGGCGACGTTGGGGCGCCGGAGCGCCGCGCCGAACGGCGGGGGCCGTCGGGCACGGCCGACCTCACGCTCGAGCTCGGCACGGCGAGCCCGAAGAGCCGGCAGTCCCCGCCGGGTAGACCTCAGAATTTCGCCCAGCGTAACAGGCATCTTGTCCTTCGGCCGGTATTCGGGTACTTTCATTCGGGCTCTATTCGGTCGCCACGCGGATGAGGAGGAAATCCTGATGCCCTTGACCAAGCGCCAGAGTGAGATTCTCAGCTACCTGCAAGGCCACATTCACGGCCAAGGCTACGCGCCGAGCTTCGAGGAGATCGCCGAGCATTTCGGTTTCCAATCTCTGGCCACCGTCCACGAGCACCTCACCAACCTCGAGCGCAAAGGCTACATCCGCCGCTCGTACAACGAGAGCCGCTCCATCGAGGTACTCCCGCCGCGGGGCACGTCAGCGGCCAGCGAGATCCCTTTGCTTGGCAGAGTGGCGGCCGGCACGCCAATCGAGTCGCTCATGCACGAGGAGACCATCGCTGTTCCCGACCAGATGCTGCCCCGCCGGGGTCCCAACTATGCCCTCAAGGTGCAGGGCACCTCGATGATCGACGAGCACATCGTCGATGGCGATATCGTCGTGGTCCATGGCAAGCAAACCGCCGAGAACGGGGAGATGGTCATCGCGCTGGTCAACGGCAACGAGGCCACGGTGAAGAAGTTCTACCGCGAGCCCGGTGGTTGGATCCGGCTCCAGCCTGCCAACGCGTCCATGCAGCCCATGCGCTTCCTGGAGCGCGAGGTGTTGATCCAGGGGGTGGTGGTCGGGGTTATTCGAAAATACTAAAACGTTGCCCGGGGCGCCGCAGCCCGAAGCCGGCCAAGAACCGCCGCCCCGGCACCGCTGGCCAACGATTCCTGCGCCCTGATGGCCGCCTCCTCCAGCGACCAACCGTTTCCTGAGACATAGAGCGCCGCAGCCGCGTTCAGTAGTGCAGCGCATCGAACGGCCTTGTTGGCTTCGCCGGAGAGCAACCGCTCGATCCGTCCGGCGTTCTCGGCCGGTTCTCCCCCGGCCAAGTCACCCAGATCACTGCACTCGAGTCCATACCGAGCCGGCCTCAGTTGCCACGTCCTGACGCGACCATCCTCCACTTCCCAGACCGACGTGAGGCCGGCGGGGCTGATCTCGTCCATGCCCACCGCCGCGTGCAACACCAGCGCGTGCCTGGCACCCAGAGCGGCGAGGGCATCAGCCATGAGGGGGGCCCTGGTCTCATCGGCAACCCCGACGACCTGGCGGACCACGCCGGCGGGATTCACCAGGGGACCGAGCAGGTTCATGATCGTGGTGACGCCAAGCTCCTTCCGCGCCGGGCCCATGTGGCGCATGGCCGGGTGATACGTGGGAGCAAAGAGGAACGTGAGCCCCACCGATCGCAGTACCCCGGCGGCAGCCTCAGGCGCGAGCGAAATCTCTATGCCGAGTGCTTCCAGCACGTCCGCCGACCCCGACTTCGAGGTGAAGCTCCGGTTCCCGTGCTTGGCAACGGGCACGCCGGCGCCGGCCACAATGAACGCAGCCGCCGTGGAAATGTTGAGCGTTCCGACGCGGCCGCCGCCGGTCCCGCAGGTGTCGACCAGAAACTCGGGGTTGTCGGTCTCGAGCCGTACCATCGCGCCCCGCAGCGCCAGGGCAGCGCCCGCAACTTCCTCCGCCGTTTCTCCCCGGGCCCGGAGTCCCATGAGCAAGCCGGCGGCCTGAGCCGGACTCGCACCTCCGCTCATAAGCACGGCAAATGCTGCCGTGGTGGCTTCCCGATCGAGCGGAAGGCCCTGGGCGAGCTGGTGCAGCGCGGAATGCAGAGGGCCGTCGTTGATCACAGGTGGCGAGAGCCGGCGACTGATGAGAGTTGGGATCGGGAAGGGTAGAAAATTGTACCCGAAAAGAGGCGCTTTTGTCAATCGTGACAAGCAGTTGCGCAGCTTGCCCGGGGGGTGAGAGAAGACTAGATTTCCCGGCCGATGAGCCGGACTTTCCTTGCCATCCTGCATTACGACGGCACCGGCTTTGTCGGCTGGCAGCGTCAGCCCACCGGTCGCTCCGTTCAGGCCGAGTTCGAGCGGGTTCTGGAGCGCCTCTTCAGCCGCCGAACGGTAGCCCACGCAGCGGGCCGAACCGATGCAGGAGTCCATGCGCTGGGCCAAGGCGTCAGCTTCGGCGCACCGCTCAGTTGGTCCGCCTCCGACATGCATCGCGCGCTCAATGCGCTCCTTCCACAGGACTGCTGGGTCGAGGCCGTGCAGCCGATGCAGACCGGCTTTCACGCCCGGAAATCGGCGATCTCCCGCCGGTATCGCTACGACATTGGCCTGGATGCGGCGGGTGCGTCCCCGTTCCGTCGGCGGTTCGAGTGGGCGCTTGCAAGGCCGCTCGACATGGGTCTGCTTGGGGAGGCGGCCAGCCTGATCAAGGGCGAGCACGACTTCCGCGCCTTTGCCGCGAAAGGCAACAAACCGCACCACCGCTGCCGTCTCTCGTTGGCTGAATGGAGGCCACGGGTCGACCGCCGCGGAGTGAGCTTTCAGGTAGAGGCCGACCGGTTCCTGCACCACATGGTGCGGATGCTGGTAGGAACCATGGTCGATGTCGGACTGGGGCGCCGTCCGCTCGGCGATATCACTGCTCTGCTGGCACGGGGAGACAATCAGGCCACCAGCCCTCCGGCGCCACCACAGGGACTCTATTTCCTCGCGGCCACGTACCCGCCTGAACTTTTTCTCGATTCGATCGGGGAGGCGCATGCGGCAGCGTACCCGGGTTAGTCTCGGTCGATTCGCGCTAGGCCTGGCCCTCCTGGGGTGCCGCGACTCGCCTCGCGCGCTCGCGGTGTCGTCAGCTGGGGCACAGAACGCCGCTGTCGGCGTGGAGGCGCAGAACGCCGTCAATGCTTCCCGCCGGACGGCGCTGGTCGCCGCGGCAGACCGGGTCTCACCCGCCGTCGTCTCCATCAACGTCACTTCCCGCCAGCAGGCTGAGCCCCGCTCGCCCTGGGACTTTTTCTTCGTGCCTGAAGGCGCCCGCCTGGTTCAAGGGTACGGTACCGGATTCGTCATCCGGCCTAACGGCATCATCGTGACCAACCAGCACGTGGTGGCGGACGCCGAGCGAGTCGTCGTCACCCTCCCCGACGGAAGCGATCTGCCGGCCACGGTACTGGGGGAGGATCCGCTTACCGACATCGCCGTACTCCGAGTCAAGCGGGAGAACCTGCGGACGGTCTCGCTGGGACACAGCAAAGACCTGATGATCGGCGAATGGCTCGTGGCCCTGGGAAATCCGTACGCGTACCTGCTGGGAAATGCGGAGCCGACAGTGACGGTCGGCGTGGTGAGCGCAACGGGCAGAAATATTCTCCCCGGCGGCGACCAGACGGGTCTCTACCTGGACATGATCCAGACCGATGCCGCGATCAACCCCGGCAACTCGGGGGGCCCGCTCACCAACGCGCTCGGCGAAGTGGTCGGGATCAACTCCTCGATCTTCAGCAACAGCGGCGGCTCCGTCGGTCTGGGCTTTGCCATCCCGATCGAGCGCGCGGTCCGGGTCGCGGACGAGATTATCAAGAACGGAACGGTACGCCGCGCGTGGGTGGGCCTGGATGTCGAGGGCGCCAAGGCCATGCGCGAGTGGAAGAGCCAGGGTGGCGTGAAGCTCACCGCGGTAACGCCCGACGGACCCGCCGCCCGCGCCGGGCTCCGATCGGAAGACGTGCTGGTCGAGGCCAACGGCCGGAAGCTGCGGAACTATCTCGACTGGGAAGCGGTGAAGCTCGATCTCCACGTCGGCGATGTTGTGGACGTGGCCGTCCGGAGCGGCAGCGGGACGGTTCGGCGGCGGATCGTCACCGGCGATCTGCCGACGGTGACCGCCGAAAAGATCACGGTGCTCCAGGATCTCCAGCTCATCAACGTCACGCCTGCCATCCAGGCCGAGCGCGGCATCCGAAGCCCTCAGGGCGCTCTCATCTTTCGCCTCTCGCCCCAGGTGGGCCGAGCCACGGGGTTGCAGGCCGGCGACGTGATCCTGGCGATCGATCGCTCCCAAGTGCGGACTGCCTCCGAGGTATCGAGACTGCTCAGCGTGCGCCCCGGCCAGGTGATCCGGATCTATCTCGAGCGCGAGGGCCAGGTGACCTTTACCGATCTGGTGTTCCGATGAGCGACGACCGCTGGCGTTCTCCCCTCGGGACGCGCTACGCCTCGCCCGCCATGCAGACCCTCTGGGGCGAGCCGCACCGGGTTGGGCTCTGGCGCCGGCTCTGGCTCGCGCTCGCCGAGACCGAGCGGGAGCTCGGGCTCGACATCCCCGACGACGCGCTGAGCCAGATGCGGGCCCACCTGGACGACGCCGACCTGGCGGTGGCGGCACGCTATGAACGCCGCTTCCGGCACGACGTCATGGCCCACATTCACGCCTTCGGCGAGCAAGCACCGGCCGCGCGGCCGTATCTCCACCTGGGCGCCACCAGCGCCTTTGTGACCGATAACGCGGATCTCATCGTCATGCGCGATGGGCTCCGGCTCCTGCTCGGCCGCCTGATCGCTGTGCTCGGAGCGCTGGAACAGTTTGCCAGCCGCACTGCCGGGCTTCCCTGCCTGGCCTACACTCACTTCCAGCCTGCCCAGCTCACCACGGTCGGAAAGCGGGCCACGCTGTGGATGCAGGATTTCGCCCTCGATGTAGAGGAGATCTGCCGTCGCATCGAGACGATGCGTTTCCGCGGCTGCAAGGGAACCACCGGCACCCAGGCCTCCTTCCTTCAGCTTTTCGATGGGGACCACGAAAAGGTGCGGGAGCTGGATCGTCGGGTCACGACCAAGCTCGGGTTCAAGGAATCGTTCCCCGTCACCGGTCAGACCTACACCAGGAAACTGGACA
>JAXDMF010000010.1:0-3182 GCA_034666205.1 Gemmatimonadales bacterium | reverse complement strand
ACTCGCTCTCCAACGCCTATGCGCTCCGGGCCGGCGCTTTCAACCACGGCCTTCCGCCGCGCGACAGCTTGCTGGTGCTCTCCGATTCCCTCTTTGCTGCGATGTTCGAGGCCGGTCCCCTGGGTATGCGCGCGGACAGCGGCTGGGCAGTTCGGCTTCAACGGTTCTTTGTCACGGTGGAAGACGCCACCTCTCGGTATCCGGACGACCCGGAGGCCTGGAACATGTTGGGGGAGGCTCACAATCACTTCGGAGCATTCGCGGGACGATCGTACCAACAGCAGCTCCAGGCATTCGACCGTGCCATCGAGCTCGACTCCGCCTACGCGCCCTCCTACCTTCACCCGATCGAGGTCTCGGCGACCTACGGTGCTGACGCCATGCGCCGGTATCTGCGACCGTATCTGGCCCTCGGGCCGCAGGACGTAAATGCCGACGGTTATCGCTTGGTCGCCCGACTGCTGGACTCGCCCTCGGACCTGACGTCGACTCTGCCCGCGCTTGTCAGCGGACTTTCCGGTCACACAGTGATCACGGTCTACAATGCCTTTGACCAGTTTCCGGACAGTGCGGAAACCGCCATTCACTTGGCCAGGATACTGGCATCCCGAAGCTGGCCTGCAGTGCCACTCAGCCGGCCAGGGTTCACGGGACGTCTACTCGCATTCGCCCTGTTCGCCAGGGGTCATCTTCGAGCCGGGTACGAGGCTATCCCAGAAAACATGCGTGACGCGTCTCTGCCCGTCTTCGCTGAGGCTGCAGTCATGGGTGCGGTGCCGGCAGAGCAGGCGGCGGCCACATTCAAGATGGCGCTGTCGGATACAGCACTTCTCTCCGCATTTGCCTATCCCTGGTGGACTAGCCGGCGAGATACCGCTTCGCTTCGGCTATCGGTCACTCGGGCAGAGTTGCTCGGGCGCTCCGACCCCGCGAGGCGGCCGCGTGCGGCATACCTGGCAGCGTCCGCTAAAGCCTATTTGGCGCTCACGAGGGGGGATACCACTGGCGCCATCCACCAATTCCTTGCCTTGCCCAAAGGCGCCTGTCCGTCCTGCTACCTCGATCAGTTGACACTAGCAAGACTGTTAGTGGACCGGCGGATGGACCGGGAGGCGTGGCCGATCCTGAGGGGAGAACACGTCTCGTCCACCCTGACTCCGTTCCCGACCGCGGTCCTCTGGTCCCTCCTTCGGGCGAGGGTTGCGGAGCGGATTGGCGAGCGTGAGGTGGCGATTAACTCGTATTCCTGGGCGGCAGGGATGTGGCGCAATGCCGACCCCGAGCTTCAACCCTACGTGACCGAGGCGCGGGAAGGACTCGCCCGGCTCACCAGCGAGCGAAAGTGACATGGCCGTCTTCGAGCTGATCATCACGCTGCTCTTTGTCGGCGCCATGCTTGCGGCCTTGGCCCGCAGAATAAACGCTCCTTACCCCGCCCTCCTCGCACTGGCCGGTGCGGGCGTGGCGCTCCTTCCCGGCGCGCCCAGCGTGACGCTCGATCCCCAGCTCGCCCTGACCCTCTTCGTCGCGCCGGTTCTGCTCGATGCCGCCTTCGATGCTTCGCCCAGAGACCTGAAGCAATACTGGCGACCCGTCGCCAGCCTGGCGCTGGTCACCGTAGGAGTCACGATAGCCGCCGTGGCCATCGTGGCGCGATGGGCCGTGCCGGAGCTGCCCTGGCCGGCGGCGATTGCGCTGGGAGCGATCGTGTCACCGCCCGACGCGGCGGCTGCGACCGCGGTGCTCAAGCAACTGCATCCGCCCCATCGAGTCCTGGTCATTCTTCAGGGCGAGAGCCTCTTCAACGACGCGACCGCCCTCCTGATCTACCGGCTGGCCCTGGGGGCGGCGGTGACCGGTACCATCTCCGGATGGAGCGCGGTACCGATGCTCGCTGCCGTGGCGGTAGGTAGCGTAGTGCTCGGCGCCATACTCTCGCGGATCGTGCCGAAGGTCCTGGCCGGGATTCAGGACATCGCCACGGCCGTCATCGTGCAGTTCCTGTCGACGTTTGCCGTCTGGATCATCGCCGAGCGCCTGGGTCTCTCGGGAATCCTCACCGTGGTCGTCTTCGCGATCCTAATCGCCCGCACGGCACCGGACGTGATACCGGCGCGGATCCGGATTCCGTCCTATGCGGTGTGGGAAGTCGTAGTATTCGTGTTGAACGTTCTAGCCTTTATTCTGGTTGGCCTCCAGCTCAAGCCCATCCTGCAGCGACTTCAAGGCACAGAGCTTATCACCTACACGGTGGTCGCGGCCGCGGTCTGCGCAACCGTGATCCTGATCCGAATCGTATGGGTGATGGGCTACGTGGCGGTTGCGCGGTGGTTCACCAGGGAGTCCGCGTCCTCAAATCCTCTCAGGCCATCCTTCCGGATAGGGGCCGTGATCGCCTGGTGCGGGATGCGCGGAATAGTCACGCTTGCGGCTGCCCTGGCCTTGCCCGACGGAGGACCGGGCCGGTTCCCCTATCGCGACCTCATTCTATTCACCGCGTTCTGCGTCGTACTCGTCACCCTGGTCGTGCAGGGCATGACGGTGAGCCCACTGATGCGCCTGCTCAAGATTCATGACGACGGCTCCGTAGAACGTGAGGTTCGCCTCGCGAGAGCAGAGACAGCACGAGCGGCCCTCGCCGCCGTCCGGGATACGGAGAACAAAGCCGAGTTCGCTCCCCTACTTCGGCGCAAGTATGAAACCCGGCTTCAACGCGCCGAGACCGGGACCTCCGAGGATTACACCGCCCTTCACCGCAAGGCCCAGGCAGCGGAGCGTCGGACCCTCTCCGACCTCCGCACCGATGGCGTGATCGGTGACGACGCGTTTCATCGGGTGGAGGAGGAGCTGGACTGGGCCGAGTTGAACATCGAAGGAATGGCGCGAGAAAATTGAAGCTCGCACATCTGGTGGAGACTTCTCGCCGGGTCACCGAAGCGAGTGGGCGGCTGGAGAAGATCGGCCTGATTGCGTCCCTCCTCGCGAGCGTCCCTCCGGCCGAGATCGAGATTGCAGTCGGGTTCCTCTCCGGCTCGATCCGCCAGTCCAAGCTCGGCATCGGTTATGCCGCACTTCAGGCGGCGACGCCGGAGAAACCGGCGGAGTCGCCATCACTCGAGCTCGCCCAGGTGGATACGGTCTTTGAGCAGATCTCCCGGGTGGCTGTGGGCAAGGGCTCCACC
>JAXDMF010000009.1:0-2559 GCA_034666205.1 Gemmatimonadales bacterium | reverse complement strand
GCGGCCGCCACGGCGAGCACGTGTTCGACCGTCTGCACGCCGGTATCCCCGTGTCCCAGCGCTGTCCGACGCTCAGTGGACTGCACCTCGCCCAGCCGGGCCGGAATGACTGGAGTACCGGGCAGGTCGGTCCTGCGGAACACAATCCCCTGGCCGGCCGGAGCGGCCTGGCACACTGCCGATACGAAGGTGCCGCTGTGCAGCCCGATCCCGCTTACACAGGCGCTCTGGGCCAGGGTCCGCCTAGCCATGGCGGACCTGCTCGGGCACCAGCCGCTCCAGCTCGTCTACGATGGGTGTCAGCCGGTACAGGGCGGCCTGGGCCCGGAGAAATTGCCGGTGAGGCCGCGCGGGGTTACCGCTGAACACGGCGCCGGGCGGCACGTCGCCGAAAATGGCACTCTTGGCCCCGATGCGCGCACGATCGCCGATGACCAGGTGGTCGGTGACCCCCACATGCCCGGCGAGGATCACATCGTTGCCGATCCGAGTGCTTCCGGCGATACCGACGCCCGCCATGATCAGGCAGCGCTCCCCGATATGCACGTTGTGCCCCACATGCACCAGGTTATCGAGCTTGGTCCCCCGGCCCACCACCGTATCGTCGATGCTGCCGCGGTCGATGCAGGTATGCGAGCCCACCTCGACCTCATCCCCGACGATACAGGCGCCAACATGAGGAATCCGGTGATGTCCGGTCCGGTCCGACAGATAACCGAAGCCCTCGCCGCCGATGACGGCACCTGCCTTCAACACCACCTTGCTGCCGATCCGACTGCCCCGGTAACACACCGCCCCCGGGCCCATGATCGTGTCGGCACCGACCGTGACCCCATCGTCGAGCGTGACGTGCTGCGCCAGCCGGCAGCGCGGACCGACCCGTACATTCCGGCCCAGGACCACAAACGGTCCGATCGAGACGTCGGCTCCCATCTCGGTGCCAGCCCCGATGCGAGCAGTCGGATCGATCCCGGCCGCCGGGGGCTCATCGGGATACAGGGCCCGAACGACCCGAACGAGTGCCCCGTACGGATCGGCAACCACGATTCGCGCCCGCGCGCCCGAGTCGCCGGTCGAGAGTTCCTCCGGCACCAGTACCGCGCCTGCCATAGAGGTACCGAGGTCCGCCGCATAGCGGGCCGACACGGCAAAGGAAAGCGCGTCAGGACCGGCCTTGTTCAATGGACCCACAGTGCGGATGCGCACCGCTCCATCGCCAAGCAGGCGGCCACCGACGAGGTCGGCGACCGCCTGCGCGGTGAGACCGCCAGTCGTCACGCGACTAGCTGCCCGCTTTAAGCTGCTGGATGATGCGCTGAGTCAGATCCAGCGACTTGTCGGCAGTGACGATCCCGTTGTTCGGCGCGCTCACGTCGAAAATCACGGCGTAGTTCCCCGCCGCTCTCACACCCTCGATGACGCTGTTTACCTTGGTTTGGATCGGATCGAGAAGCTCCCGTTCCCTGGTTGCCGCTTTCTGCTGCAGCTCCTGGGTCCGCTGCTCCAGTTTCTGCTGCTGCGCCTGGAGGTCCTTCCGCTTGGCGGCACGTTGGCTGGGACTCAGCATCACCGACTGCTGATCGAAGTCCGACGCCGCAGAGTCGAGGGTTGCCTGAAGCTTCTGCACCTCGACCCGGTAGCCCTCGAGTTCCTTCGTGAAGGTCGACTCGGCCTTGGTGTATCCGGGCGTCTGTTTGAGGATCGCTTGGGTGTTGACGTACGCGATCTTGGCACTTCCACTCTGCTGGGCGGCGAGCGGCCCGGCTCCCACCAATGAGAATGTGGCCAATCCCATCCAGACTCCGACGACGGCAAGCTTCATGCTTCACTCCCGATGAAAGGTGCGTGCTGACTAAAAGAAGTTGCCCAGCTTGAAATGGAGCTGCCAGCCGGGTTTGGGCCGGCCGTTGATATCTACCTTGTCGAATCCGTAGCCGAGATCGACGCCGATGGGGCCAAGCGGCGAGATGACGGCCGCTCCGAAGCCGGCACCCCGGAACAATCGGGTCGGATCCCACTGCCGGGCGCTGCGGTATACGTTGCCGGCGTCGAGGAAGGCGTCGACGTAGAGCGATTGGCTGATCCGGGCCCCGGCCTCGACCGTGAACGCCGCGTAGGACTTGCCGAACGATTGGGAGCTCGCCGCGTTGTTACCACCGGCGGTCGGGTCGAATCCGTTCGGCGTAATCGAGAACTCGTCGTAGCCCCGAAGCGGGATACCATACTGGACTCCCCCGAGGGCGTAGAGGTCCTGGTAAAACGGGCCCGCGTCACCGAAGACGAACCCTGACTTGGCGGTGAGGCCAAGCACGAACTGAACGCCGGCCCCGAGCTGACCCGCACCGCCCATAGTCCCGAGCGGCGCGTACCAACGCCCTTCGAGATCCACCTTCCGATAGTTTCCGGTGCCGCCCAGAATCCCACCATTGAGCTCGCCGCTGACGTTGGTCATGACGCCGCCGGTGGCGAAGGGCAAACCGACCCGGGTATCCCGAACCAAGCTCAGCCCGAAGGTTGACTTGGTACATGCGCTGCACCGGAAACGCGCCTGAATGTCGG
>JAXDMF010000008.1:0-6976 GCA_034666205.1 Gemmatimonadales bacterium | reverse complement strand
ATCGGGGTCGGGAGCCTCTTCATCGTGCTTCTGATCTCGGGCTTTGCCGGAGCGGTGACCTCCCTGCAGGCTCGTTATCAGTTCACCGGCACTATCCCCATCTATTACCTGGCAGGTGTGATTGTCGAGTCGATCGTGCTCGAGCTCGGGCCGGTACTCACCGGTCTCATCCTGGCGGGGCGGATCGGTGCGCGTTATGCAGCCGAGCTGGGGACGATGCGGGTGACCGAGCAGATCGATGCCCTGGAGAGCCTGGGCCGTTCGCCCTCGTCGCATCTGCTGATACCCCGGGTGATCGCGGGGCTTCTCATGATTCCCGCACTCACTGTGCTTGCCGATGTGATGGGCATTGCCTCGGGCTGGTTTTCCATGAAGCTGGTGCTCCCGATCACCGACTCGGACTTCAGCTACGGCGCGCGCATCTTCTGGCGGAATCAGGATGCCTACTTCTCGGTGATCAAGTCGTTCTTTTTTGCCGGATCGATCACCGTCATATCCTGCTACATGGGGTTCACCACCCAACAGGGGGCCGAGGGCGTGGGACGCTCGACCACCGGCGCCGTCGTCAGCAGCTCGGTGATGATCCTGCTGCTCGACGTGATCCTCACCAAGCTGCTGCTCAACCAATGATCGTGCTCCACGGGATCCGCAAGACGTTCGGCAAGCAGGTGGTGCTGGACCGGGTCGATTTCGAGGTGCGCGAGGGAGAGACCGTTGCGTTGCTGGGCCCATCGGGAACCGGCAAGAGCGTGCTGCTCAAGCACATCATCGGCCTCATCAGGCCGGATGAGGGGACGGTCATCGTGGATGACAAAGAGGTGGGCCGGCTCAAGCGGCAGGAGCTGGCCGAGCTCCGATCACAGATCGGGTATGTCTTCCAGAATGGCGCGCTCTTCGACTCGATGAATGTGTTCGAGAACGTCCGTCTGGGCATTACCGACGAGGACAAGTACCGCGACCTCGCCTATTGCCTGGAGCGGGTGGGCGAGTGCCTCCGGCTGGTGAATCTCGGGCCCGAGACTCGGGAGAAGTACCCGGCTGAGCTCTCTGGTGGAATGCGGAAGCGGGTGGGGATCGCCCGCGCCATTGCCGGCAGCCCCAAGTACCTGCTGTACGACGAACCTACGTCGGGGCTCGACCCGGTGAACGCCGACGTGATCGACAGTCTGGTGAAGCGACTCGACACCGAGCTTGGGGTTACCAGCGTCATGGTCACCCACGACGTCCGGGGGGCCTTCCGTGTGGCCGACCGTCTCGCGCTCCTCACCGGCGGGAAGATCGTCCAGCAGGGAACCCAGGAAGAATTTCTGGCCTCTCAGAATCCCCA
The DNA here is from genome assembly GCA_034666205.1 of Gemmatimonadales bacterium. Classification (GTDB taxonomy): domain Bacteria; phylum Gemmatimonadota; class Gemmatimonadetes; order Gemmatimonadales; family GWC2-71-9; genus CAVVWJ01. Next base: position 5,649 of record JAXDMF010000008.1, on the reverse strand, counting down.
GGTGAAAGAATTTCTGGAGCGCGACTTCCCCGATGCCACCTTCGCTGCCTGAGGCCGTTCCATGGATTTGACCTATAAGCGGGAGGCTACGGTCGGAACAGTCATCATCGCCGCCATCGTCCTCTTCTTTCTAGGGACTACCTGGCTGAGCGGGAGATCAGTCGGGGGGGACCTTGACGACTACTGGAAGATCCAGTTCCGCGATGCCGGAAACCTCAAGACCAGCTCGGCAGTTCGGATCTCCGGCGTAGCGGTCGGCAAGGTGGAGAAGATCCAGCTGGTGGAGGCTGGGAGGGTGCTGGTCTCGGTCAGCCTCCCGGACCGGATCACCCCCAAGGTGGACGCCACCGCCAAGATCGTCGCGGTTGGTTTCGTAGGTGACGCCGTGGTCGAGTTCGATCCGGGCGACGCTCCGGTGCCGCTCGCCAAGAGCAAGATCATCATCGGCTCCCAGGCCCTCGGACTGGCTGATCGGGCTCAGGTGCTCAGCGACCGGGCAGATAGCATCCTCCTCGGTGCCCAGGCGATCGTGAACCAGAAGACCGCCGACCAGCTCCGCTCTACGCTAACCACGCTGGAAGGCACCTTAAAGGCGGCACAGCGGACTATGGCTATATATGCCGACTCCAGCCGCGGCCCGACCGCCGAGCTCACCAAGACACTGACCGCGTTCCGGCAGCTGACCACCCGGCTCGACACCGCGCTGGCCCATCCGGCGCTGAGTCGCACGCTGAACCGCACCGACACGCTCACGAGCAACCTGGCCGCCATGACAGCTCAGCTGCGGTCCACCGCCGAGCGGCTGGACACGCTGCTCGCGGGAGTCAACCGTGGCCAGGGCACGCTCGGCAAGTTCGCCACCGATAGCGGATTCTACTACGACATCCGGGACCTGTCGCACTCGATGAGGGAGCTGCTGGATGAGCTGAAGAAGCACCCGGGCAAGGTGCCGGTGACGATTAAGCTGTTTTAGGCGGGGAAGCTGGGAAGCAGGGAAGCGATGACATGACTCTTGCTTTGCACTTCCCCGCGTCCCCGCGTCCCCGCCTTATCTTCTACCCATGTTGTCCCTCACCTTTCTCGGTACCGGGGCCTCGATCCCCACCCTCGATCGCAACGTCGCCGGCCTGGCCGTCCAGCGCGAGGGCGAGATGCTGCTGTTCGATTGCGGCGAGGGCAACCAGCGGCAGATGATGCGCTATGGGGTCGGATTCACCTTCAAGGAGATCTTCTTCACCCATTACCACGCAGACCACATGCTCGGCGTTACCGGCTTGCTGCGCACCATGGGACTGCAGGACCGGAGCACGCCGGTGACGCTCTACGGCCCGAAGGGTGCGCAGCGGATTCTGGGCGCGGCGGTGATGCTGGGCATCGAGCGTAACAAGTTTCCGGTCGAGATCATCGAGATCAAGCCGGGCGACCGGCTGGCCCGCGACCAGTACGACATCGTGGTTTTCGAGACCGAGCACCGGGCCGACACCGTGGGATACGCCCTGGTGGAGCATGAGAGGTTGGGCCGCTTCAACCCCGATCGGGCCCGAGAGCTGGGCATTCCCGAGGGACCGCTCTGGGGAGAGTTGCACAAAGGGAAGGCGGTGAGTCTGGCGGACGGGCGGACGGTCGGACCGGCGGACTTGGTGAGCGCGCCGAGGCCGGGCCGCACGTTGGTCTACACCGGGGACACCCGGCCGCACTTTTCGGTGATCGAGGCTGCGCGAGGGGCGGACCTTCTAGTGCACGAGGCGACGTTCGGCGGCGACGAGCAGGAGCGGGCCAGGGACACCGGCCACTCGACCGCCTCGGAAGCTGCGCGCGTAGCGCTGGAGGCCGGCGTCAGGCGCCTGGTGCTCACCCACATCAGCTCGCGCTACAACCGGGACGCGTCGGAGCTGCTCGCGGAAGCCAAGGCGGTGTTTCCCGAGACGGCGATTGCGCGGGACGGGATGACGGTGGACGTACCGTACGCGGACGCGGCAACGGATTAACGGGGAACCATGAATCCCGTCCGAAGCCGCCCCTCCGCCTACGAGCTCACCCTCCTGGCGATCGTCGCCGTAGTGTTCGTGTGGTCCGGCATTTCCCCGCATGACCGGTTCACCTGGGTGCTCGAGGTGTTTCCCGTCATCCTCGGCGTGCCTGCACTGATCTACGTGTATCCTCGGTTCCGCTTCACACCGCTGGTCTACACTCTCATTGCCATCCACGCGATCATCCTCATGTTCGGCGGAAAGTACACCTATGCCGAGGTGCCGCTCGGATTCTGGATGGAGAAGACGTTCGGGTTTGCCCGGAATCACTATGACAGGATCGGCCACTTCGCTCAGGGCTTTGTCCCGGCCATGATAGCCCGCGAGATCCTTCTCCGGCGCTCGCCGCTGCGGGGAACCAGATGGCTGCCGTTCGTCGTGATCTGCATCTGTCTGGCGCTCAGCGCGTTCTACGAGCTGATCGAATTCTGGACCGCGCTGGCCACGGGCGGGGCCGCTGAGGCGTTCCTCGGCACTCAGGGAGACCCCTGGGATACCCAATGGGACATGATGCTGGCGCTGATCGGGGCAATCACCGCACTCCTGCTGCTCGGACGCGTGCATGATCGGCAACTACGCGGGGTGGCTGCCTAGTGGCGCGCACCTTGGCCCCGCGCTTGCAGGGCGTTACGATGCGACGCTCACGTTCAATCAGGTCTCCTCTCACAACTCGCCTCATGCCTGGTTCCGCACTCAGACGCACATTGCGCTCTGCCGTGGTTGCGGCATTTCTGGCCCCGGCGCTCACGGGCTGCGGCAATGCCCAGGTGGGCGCACGGGAGTCGACCGTGGCCGACACGACGGTGCAGGACTGGGTGACCGAGCCGCCGCTCTGGACCCCTCGACCGATCCTGATTCCGCTGGCCAGCCGGCCCGTGGCGGTTCCGGATAGCGCCGCAGATTCGCTGAAAAGAGACTCGACCGTGTCCGACTCGGCCGCGGATACCACAAGAGTTGCCTTGGTTGCGGCAGACAGCGGCAAGCGGGCCTCTCCCGTGAAAGCGAAGAAGCGCATCTTCAACATTAGCCCAGCCGACTCGGCACGATGGCCGGTGCGCGCGCCCGACCCTCTCCCCGGCTCGATTCTCCCGGAGCATCGGATCGTCGCGTTCTACGGCAACCCGCTCTCCAAGCGCATGGGGATACTGGGGGAGATCGCCCCGGACGAAATGCTTCGGCGACTGGAGACGACGGCGACGGCATGGGCCGCGGCGGACAGTGGGCAGAAGGTGCTACCGGCCCTGCACCTCATCGCGACGGTGGCGCAGGGCTATCCCGGCCCCGCCAGGAAATACCGGCTGCAGATGCCCGACAGCATCATCGAGCGGGTGGCGAACTGGGTAGAAACCCGGGGATGGCTCCTCATCCTGGACATTCAACCGGGCCTGAGCACGGTGGAGGCGGAGTTGCCAGCCCTCGTACCCTTCCTGAAGCGGCCCTACGTACACCTGGCGCTCGACCCCGAGTTCGCGATGAAGGACGGACACTTGCCCGGGAGAGACTGGATGGGCCGGATGGATGCGTCGGAGGTAAACCACGCGATCGACGTGCTGGCCAAGATTGTCGAGGAATACCAGCTCCCGCCCAAGGTGCTGGTGGTACACCGGTTCACCCGCAACATGCTGACCAACGCTTCCCAGATCCGGCTCGATCCGAGGGTGCAAGTCGTCGTCGACATGGACGGCTATGGCCCGCCCGGGAGCAAGATGGGCGCGTACCGCTGGTTCGTGGTCCGGCACCCGGTGCAGTACACCGGATTCAAGCTGTTCTTCAAGAACGACAAGCCGATGCTGAAACCGGAGGAGGTGCTGGAGCTCTACCCGAGGCCGATGTATATCCAATACCAATAGGCCGGCCCTCGTGGGCCGGACGGCGGGGAAGCGGGGAAGCTGGGAAGAGGCAGCGCGAGAGCGGGAGATTCTGTACGCAAGCTGCCCGGACCATGAGCGAGGGGAGTAAAGAATGCGCACTGTCTTCTTGCTGTCTACGGTGCTTCTCCTTTCTTCGTCATCGCGCCCGCTTCCCATCCGCCCAGAGGGCACCCGCCCCGCTTCCCCGCCTTCCATCCGCGACCTCGCCTGGCTCGAGGGCACCTGGCAAGGAAAAATCGGCGAGCGAGACTTCGAAGCCCGCTACAGCGGCACCGACGGTGGGCAGGTCCTCAGCGCGAGCAAGTACACCAAGGAGGGCGTGGCTGCCGGGTTCGAGTTCGAGCGTTTCGAGGAACTGGACGGCACCCTGGTCCTGACGCCGTTCCCCGAGGGCAAGTCGTCGGTGACGTTCAAGCTCGCGGAGCTGGATCCCAAGTCGCGGCGCGCGGTGTTCGAGAACCTCGCCCACGACTTTCCCACCCGGCTCAGCTATCAACGCGTCGCGGACAATAAGCTGACGATCCTGGTCTCCGGTCCAGGCGAGGACGGGCTAGAGCAGGTGCTCACGTACTCGTTGGCACTCAAGCGTTAGCGATTCCCCAACGAGGATGGGGCCTCACTGGTGCAGCGGCCGGAAGGCTTCCAGTCCGAAGGCGATCCCCACCCCTGTTCGGCGTCGTGCACCACGACCACCAGTGCATGCCGGACCACGTTGCCGGTGGCCACCAGTTGCATCGGCGTGTACCCCGCCTGAGTCATACCCTGTCCGGCGCCGGCTCGCCGAGCTCCCGACGGTGTCTCCAGACACTGCTCGCCGGCCAGCATATACCAAGCCTCGGGACCCGCGTGGGTGTGCACCCGGCTTCGGGAGCCGGGCGGCATCACCGCCACGGCGACTTCGATGGTGTACGCCTTCATCAAGGGAAGCTCCAACGGCCCGACCTGGGCCACGAGGTCGCCCCGCCACGGCCCTCCGTCATCCGGTGCGATGGTGAAGACCCAGTTTCGTCCCTCGGCGGCGGCTACGACGCTGGTGGGTCCGGCCGCAGCTACGGCCGCAGCTCGAGTGGGGAAGGTGACGAGATACCAGAAGAGGGGCCCCCGCGGCAGCTCCTGAACGGTGCGCTGAGCGAGGATTCTACAGCCGATGGCCGCCGGCTTCTCGCGCGGAGCCGGTCGCTTGCACTCGACGTGCCGGAGGGCGGAATCCTGTGCCTGCGCGACCGACGCGGTTCTGGCGCACAATACCAGAACGCCTGCGGTCAGACTGCCTAGTGTGAGGATTGTTCTAGAGTTGCACATCCGCCGTCTTCCACGCTTTCCTGAACCGCTCCTCCACCTTGGCAGCTTCCCGGTCCCGACCCTGAGCGCTGAGGCTCAGCGCCAGTCCATGCAGGGACCAGCCGTTCTCCGGTCGCTGTACCAGGTCCTCCCTGAACGCCGTCTCCGCCTGCCTTGGTCGCCCGGCCGCTAAGAGTACGGCGCCGAGCCGCTGGCGAATCGGCAGGTACCAGTCAGGGGGCTCGTCGTACCGCAACTCGTCCTCCTGGGCGGCCGCCTTGCGGAGCTGCTTGGCCGCTTCGTCGGTATCGCCGTTCTTCGCCGCCATCTCGCCTGCCAGGTGGCTGACGGCCAGATCCAGCACTGATCTCGCATGGTTGAATCCGATCATCCTGTCGGCCGGCATTGCCGCTGCGATGGCCACGAGACTGTCGCGCGCCACTGCGGCGGACTCCGGCTTTTCGCTC
>JAXDMF010000007.1:0-5270 GCA_034666205.1 Gemmatimonadales bacterium | reverse complement strand
CCTCCGCACGAGGGCTATTATCTTTCCTGAGTCTTACATAGTGAGTGTGTGCCAGTGACTAAGCGAAGCGATTTTCCAACCGATCTCGATAGTCAGGAGAGTCCTATCGATCCCGACGGCACGGCCGATCCGGGGTCGGCTGAGGGGCGTAGCGCTGACGGTGCCGACATCGCCTCCACCGACATGAACCCAGGGCCGTCGTCCCGGGCGGAGGGCACGCAGCCAACCTTCCGTGGCGGTCGCGAGGCCAAGGTCGAAAGCGACCTGGCCGAGTTGAAGGACCGGCATCTGCGGCTGGCGGCAGAGTTCGACAATTACCGGAAGCGGAGCACGCGGGAGCGGGCCGAGCTGGCCGATCGAGCGCAGGCGAGCTTCGTGTCCAAGCTCATCGACGTCCTGGATGACCTCGACCGCCTCGTGGCGAGTGGTGCCGGGACTCCGCTCCCGGCGCTCCGCGAGGGTTTGAGCGCGGTCGACCGCAAGCTCTGGAAGCAGTTGGAGGAAGCTGGAGTAGAGCGCATAGACCCGATTGGGTCCGCCTTCGATCCCGCAGTGCATGAGGCGGTGTCCACAACTCCGGCCCCCGATCACTCGAAGGACCAGACCGTCGCCGCCACATTCCAGCCCGGCTACCGGTTCAAGGGGGCCCTCGTCCGTCCTGCTCGGGTGCAGGTCTACTCCGACCAGGGCCGGCACTAAGGTGGCTGCCAAGGACTTCTATCAGGTCCTCGGCGTTCCCGACTCGGCTAGCCAGGGCGATATCAAGAAGGCCTATCGTCGGCTAGCCAAGCAGTACCACCCCGACGCCAATCCAAACAACCCGTCCGCCGCCGATCGCTTCAAGGAGATCTCGGAAGCCCACAGCACGCTTGCCGATCCCGAGAAGCGCAAACAATACGATCAAATGCGCCGCTACGGCGCCTTCGATGGCATGCCCCGCCGGCCGGCGCGGGCGGGCGCGAGCCGGGGGGCCGCTGCTGGCCCGGACACGGGAGATTTTGGGGCTCAAAGCTTCGACTTCGGGGAGATGGGTGGATTGGGAGACATCTTCTCCTCGATCTTCGGGCGGGGCCGACGGGAAGAGAGCCGGGATGGGGGGGGAGAGACGCTCGAGGCGGTGCTCGAGGTGCCGTTCCGGGTCGCGATGCTCGGAGGCAAGATCCCGGTTACGCTGCCGATGACCGATACCTGCCCCACCTGCAAGGGAAGCGGCGGCGCCCCAGGCGCCACCTTGTCTACCTGCCCGGAGTGTAATGGGCGGGGGACAATCTCCTTCGGCCAGGGAAGCTTTGCCGTCAACCGGCCGTGCCCCCAATGCCGCGGTCGCGGGAAGATCCCCTCTCAAAAGTGTCCGACCTGTAATGGTGCAGGGGAGGTCCGCACCGAACGCAAGGTAGTGATCACCGTGCCACCGGGAACCGACACAGGTGACCGGGTGCTCCTGCGAGGACAAGGACAGCCCAGCCGGCCGGGTGGTCCGCCCGGCGATCTGGTCATCACCTTCCAGGTCCAGCCTGATCGTTTCTTTCGCCGCGAAGGACTCGACATTCACGCCGAGGTCCCGATCAACCTGGCGCAGGCGGCGCTCGGCACCCGTGTCCGGGTGCGTACGTTGGACGGCAAGAAGGTGCTGCTGCGGATTCCGCCGGGGACCCAGCCGGGACGGAAGTTTCGGATCAAGGGGCAGGGTTTGGAGAAGAACGGCCGCAGGGGGGATCAGCTCGTTGGAGTCCAGGTGACTGTGCCCGAGACGCTGAACGCCGAGCAGCAGGAGCTGATGAAGAAGTTTGCCGATTCGACGGGGTTGAAGTATTGAGAGGGCTATGAGCTACTAGCTAATAGCTAGGTGGTGCTCCCTTCACCACGGTCACCTTCGGAGGCGCCAGCACCAACGACAAGACCATACTCACCAGACCCACCACCAGCCCGCCGAAGAACGCCGCCCAGAAGCCGCTCACCGTAAAGCCCAGATTCCAGCTCTCCGAAAGCCAGCCGGTCACCAGCAGCATCAGCGCGTTGATTACCAGGGTGAAGAGCCCGAGGGTGAGGACGATCAGGGGGCAAGTGAGAATGGTGAGCAGCGGCCGAAGTGTGCTGTTGACGATGCCGAACACCGCAGCGACGAGAAGCAGGCGCCCGACACCGCCATTGAAGTCGAGCCCGGGAATGAGCGCGGCGGCCACCCAGAGGGCAGCCGCGTTCAGGATCCAGTGAAGCAGGACGGAGCGCATGAGCTCAGCCGATCACGCCGCCGCCAAGCACCCTGCCTCCGGCTCCGTAGAGCACACCGGACTGACCAGGGGCGATGGCGCGGACCGGCGTTTCCAGGGCCAGGTCGAGCCTGTCCTCACTGCTCTCCAACACCGTTGCGGGCGCGCTCCTGGCCCGATACCTGATCTGCACCTCACAACGGTCGCCAGGCTGAAGCGGATCCGCCAGCCAGTTGACCTCATCGAGGTGCACGCTGCGCCCGGCGAGATCCTCCGCACTCCCGACCACCACTTCGCGGCTGTCGGGCCGGATCGCCACCACGTAACGAGCTCCGGCGAAGCCACCGGGCAAGCCCTTCCGCTGACCGATGGTAAAGCGGCCATAACCGGAATGCTCGCCGATGACCTCGCCGGACGTGGTGACCAGCGGTCCCGGCACGAGGGCAGGGGCATCGGCCGGAAGATGGCGCTCCAGCACCGAGACGTAATCGTCGTTGGGGACGAAACAGATCTCGACCGATTCCTCCTTGTCGGCCGTGGTGAGACCCAGCCGGCGGGCGTACGTCCGAGTCTCTACCTTGGACATCTCGCCGACCGGGGTGAGCATCCGAGCCACCACGCTGCGGTCGATTCCCCAGAGGAAGTAGCTCTGATCCTTGTTGAGGTCGCGCCCGCGGTACAGTCCGCCGGCCCGGGCAACGGCATAGTGGCCTGTGGCGATGTAGTCGCAGTCGAGCGCATCGGCATGGGCCAGGAGGTCGCGGAACTTGGTGAACGAATTGCAGCGCACGCAGGGAATCGGGGTACGGCCGCGGCTGTACTCGCTGACGAAGTTCTGGATCACGTGCAGGTCGAACCGGTCCTCGAGATTCAGCACGTAATGCGGGATGCCGAGCGCGTGGGCGACATCGCGCGCGTCGTTGATCGAGTCGAGCGAGCAGCACGGCCGGTCGGGCACGTCGTCACCATAACAGAACAGCTTCATCGTGGCGCCGATGACATCAAAGCCCTGCTCAACCAGGCGGGCCGCGGCCACCGAGCTATCCACTCCTCCTGACATGGCTACCAGCACTCGCTTGCTCATAGCCCGACGCCCGCCCGTTCGCCTGTCCGTCCGTCCGCCGGTCCGCCCGTCCGTCCGAGCACGCTCGCGAGCTTCCGCACCTTGGCCACTACCGACGGCACGACCGCCGCGGCCCGCTCCACATCGGCCTGGGTGCTCTCCCGCCCGAAGCTAAAGCGGATGGCGCCGAGCGCCCGCTCACGGGGCACGCCCATGGCCACGAGCACATGCGAAGGCTCCACTGCACCGGTGGAGCATGCCGACCCACTCGACGCGGCGATGCCGGCCAGATCCAGATGCATCAGGAGCGCCTCGCTGTCGGCTCCATCGATCGAGACGCTGAGCAGATGCGGAGCGCGTGGGCTGTCGGCGGCGATGACGACCAGATCGGGTACCAAGGCCTTGAGCCGGGCGGCGAGCTCGTCCCGCAGTACCAACAGCCGCTGGGCCAGGTCGGCCTGCTCGGCCGCAGCCAGTTCGGCCGCGCGACCCAGGGCCACCGCACCAGCGACGTTCTCCGTCCCGGGCCGGATACCGAACTGCTGGCCACCACCGTGAATGATGGCTTCGATCGCCTTCCGGTCGCGCACGATCAAGGCGCCGATTCCCTTGGGTCCACCGATCTTGTGGCCCGAGATGGTGAGCAGGGTGCAGGAGAGCTTGCCGACCGAGACCGGCACCTTCCCGACAGCCTGGACCGCATCGGTGTGGAAGGTGATCCCTGCATCCTGGCAACGGCCGGCGATCTCCTGCACCGGCTGGATCACACCGATCTCGTTGTTCACCCACATCACCGAGACGACGGCGGGACGATCAACCAGCACCCGATCGAGTGCATCAAGGTCGAGCCTGCCTCCGCCATCCACCGGCAGCAGTACTTCACGGCCGCCGAGATGACACACGGCGTGGGCCGCCGCCAGGACGGCCTTGTGCTCAATCGCCGAAACAGCGACGCACATCTGGCCACCTCGATCGCGCGCAGCCAGCGCGGCGCCCACGATGCCCAGGTTATCGGCCTCGGTTCCGCCCGAGGTGAAGACCACCTGGTTGGGCTCGGCCCCGAGCGCCTCCGCGATCTGCCGGCGGGCCTGCTCGATGCCCGCCCGGGCTGCCCGGCCGAAGCGATGGGCGCTAGAGGGGTTCCCGAACGACTGCGCCGTGAGATACGGGAGCATGGCCTCCAGCACCTCGGGTCGGACCGGGGTGGTGGCGGCGTAGTCGAGATAGACGGGGAGATGCATGGCTGGGAAGATAGCGGCGAGACGACGGGTGGAGAACGCCTATAAGCTCTGTACCCCGAGCTTCATGACGTCTTCCACTTCCAGCGTCTCATTGGTGAAATACGGCTCGCCGTAGTGCCTCCGGATGAGTGAGCCGTAATGGGCGTTCTGGGTCTCTACCAGTGAATACAGATCCTGGCCCGTAGGGAAGATCTCTCCGGCTGCCTGCGCGCCGTCGAACTGGCTGCCGTAGCACTTGATCGCCGCGAGTTTGCGCGCGAATTGCGCGGTGATGTCCACCACGAAGGTCGGCTTGATCGGGTCTTCCCGGTACGACAGCGCGTAAAGGACTTTCTGAGGGCGGTGCGGGGTTCCATCGGCATCGTAGCGCGCCAACCCCGCCAGATAGCATGCGTCCCGGCCCAGCTCAGAGGCGATGCGGTGATCGGGATGCCGGCCAACGGGGAAGGGAAGGATCACGACACGAGGAGCGAAGTGGCGGATCTGTTTGACGATAGACCGCCTTGTCTCATCTGTGTTCTGAAGGTGAGCGTCGGGCAAGCCGGCGTTTCGACGCTCGGTGACACCGAGGATTCGAGTCGCCCGCTCCGCCTCCTCGGCCCGCAGTGCGGCACTGCCCCGCGTGCCGGTCTCGCCCTCGGTGAGGTCCAGAATCCCGGTCCGGTAGCCGGCATCGGTCGCCTTGAGGAGGGCACCGGCGCAGGTCAGTTCGACGTCATCGCGGTGGGCGGCGATTGCCAGGATGTCTACGGGCAT
>JAXDMF010000006.1:0-15497 GCA_034666205.1 Gemmatimonadales bacterium | reverse complement strand
CAGAAAGGTGTTGAGGATCTCGCCCCCCCGGGGTGTATGGGCCACCTCCGGGTGGAACTGAACCCCGAACAGTGGGCGGCGATCGTGCTCGAAGGCAGCGACCGGCGAGTTCACGCTCGAGGCCGTGACGTGATAATGAGGGGGTGGCGCGTCCACGTGATCGCCATGGCTCATCCAGACCGGGGTCTCCTCGCCTGCCCCGAACCCCTGAAACAGGCGCCCTCCATCTTGAACCCGAAGGCTGGCCCGGCCGTACTCCCGCCGGCTCGCGCGGGTAACCTTGCCGCCGGAGAGGTGGGCCATCAGCTGCATGCCGTAGCAGAGGCCCAGCACCGGGGTGCCGAGCTCGAGCAGTTCGGGATCGGCGGTGGGAACGCTGTCGCCGTAGACCGAATTGGGACCACCGGAGAGGATAATTCCCTTGGGCTTCCACTCCCGGATCCACTCCACCGTACGCGAAGGAGGATGGATTTCACAATAGACGTGGGCCTCCCGCACCCGTCTTGCGATCAGCTGGGTATACTGGGAGCCGAAGTCGATGATCAGGATTCCGTCGTGATGGTTTGCGGTCATTCCGCCAATCTTTCTCCTCGGAACAGCTCCTCGACCTTCTCCCGCGGACGAGCCACCCACCAGCGCCCCTCATCCACGATCACCTCTGCCGGACGGGGCCTGCTGTTGTAGTTCGAGGCCATGACAAAGCCGTAGGCGCCGGCACCGAGCACCGCCAGCGCATCGCCGGCCACAAGGCCCGGGAGCATCCGGTCCAGCGCCAGGAAGTCGCCCGTTTCGCAGACCGGACCGACGACGTCCACCCGCGAGGCCGGGCGCCGCCGCTCCTCCAGCTCGACGATCTCGTGGTAGGCCTGGTAGTGGCTGGGGCGCACCAGGTCGTTCATACCCGCGTCCACCACTACAAACTCCTTACCCCCGGAGTGCTTGCGATACAGCACCCGGGTAAGGAGTACGCCGGCGCTGCCCACCAGAAAGCGTCCGGGCTCGAGATACACGGTAAGCCCGGTAGGCGCGAGCAGCGGTACGACCGCCGATGCGAACTCGAAGGGATCGAGGGATGGCTCTTCCGCGTATCGGATGCCGAGACCGCCACCGATGTCGATGATCCTCAGGGTGGTCACACCCAGTCGCTTCAGCCGCTCTATCAACTCGACCAGGCGACCGATCCCCTCGACGAAGGGTTCGGTGGTGACAAGCTGGCTTCCCAGGTGCATGGCCAGAGTGGTGAGCCGAAGCCTCGGATGCCGAAGGATATACTCGGCGGCGGGGACGACCTGATCGGAGGGGACGCCGAATTTGATTCCGCTCTTCCCGGTGGAGATATAAGGATGGGTGTCGGTGGTGACGCCGGGGTTGACCCGGATGCCGACTTGAACCTCCGTCCCTTCGGCATCGGCGATGCGTCCGAGCAGCTCGAGCTCCTCCCGCGACTCGACGTTGAGATGGCCCACCCCCGTCTTCACCGCAGCCTGGAGCTCGTCGGCGGTCTTCCCCACCCCGCTGAATACGATGCGATCAGGGCTGAACCCGGCCGCCAGGGCCCGCGACAGCTCGCCCCCGGAGACGATATCTGCGCCCGCACCCAGGTCGCGAAGGATCCGCAACACGGCGAGGTTGCTGTTTGCCTTGACCGCAAAGCAGATGCGATGAGGTACCGGGGCCAGGGATTCATCCAGAGTGCGGTATCGGCTCCGGATGGCCTCCGCGTTGTACGCGAACACCGGCGTTCCGACGCCCTCGGCGATCTCGTTCAGCGGCACGCCGGAGAAGACCAGCGTGCCGGCGCTGCGCGAGAGGCCGGCTTCGGCAAACAGGTCGAGCAGCTTCCCGGGAGAACCCGTCCTCCTCAGTACGCCTTCGCCCACACGGCCTCGGTCACACTCGGTCGCCCGCACCACACGCAGGTGGCGGGTGCCACTGGCGAACGGAATTCCTCGTCCGGCAACACACGGATGGTTGCCTTGGTCTGCTCCTTGATCTCGGCTTCGCAGGTGCCGGCGCCGCAGAAGCCGGCGTAGACGAACCCGCCCTGGTTCTCCATCCGGGCGATGAGCTGTTCCCGGGTAGCGCCTCGCAGAGTGGCCGCTTCGCGCCGGGCTTGGGCGGCTTCGAGCAGATCGGACTGGAACTTGTCCATAGCGGTGAGGAGTTTGCCGGCCAGGCCATCCATGGGGAGGCTTTCCTTCTTACCGCCGGTCCTCCGGGCCAGCACCACCGATCCGGATGCCACGTCGCGAGGCCCGACTTCGAGCCTGAGGGGCACACCGCGGGCCTCCCACTCATAGTACTTGGCCCCCGGCTTCATTCCCTCCCTCGCATCCACGTGAACCCGGATTCCCGCGCCTGCCAGGTCTTTGCGCAGCCGATCGGCCGCCTGGAGCACCGCGGCGCGCTCCTCGTCGGTCTTATAGATGGGAACGATGACCACCTGGTACTGGGCCAGCTTGGGCGGGCACACCAGCCCCAGGTCGTCGCTGTGGGTCATGATGAGAGCTCCGACCAGACGGGTGGATACACCCCAGGAGGTGTTCCACACGTGGTCGAGGTCGCCGCTGGCGGTCTGGAAGGTGACCTCGAACGCCCGAGAGAAGTTCTGCCCCAGGTTGTGGCTGGTGCCCGCCTGCAGCGCCTTGTTGTCCTGCATCAGGGCTTCCGTGGTGTACGTCCGAAGCGCTCCGGCGAACCGCTCGCTGTCGGTCTTCCGGCCGGTCAACACCGGCATGGCCATCCAGCCCTCCATGAAGGTCCGGTAGACGCCGAGCATGCGCCGGGCCTCTTCCTCCGCTTCAGCTTCCGTTGCATGGGCCGTGTGACCCTCCTGCCAGAGAAACTCGGTGGTACGGAGAAAGAGCCGGGTACGCATCTCCCAGCGCACCACGTTGGCCCACTGATTGATCAGGAGAGGAAGGTCGCGGTAGCTCTGGATCCATTTGGCATACATCGCATAGATGATCGTCTCCGAGGTGGGACGGATAATGAGCGGCTCTTCCAGCTCCTTGCCGCCCCCGTGGGTCACAACCGCTACCTCCGGCGCGAACCCCTCCACGTGCTCCGCCTCGCGAGAGAGAAAGCTCTGCGGGATAAACAGTGGGAAGTAGGCATTCTGATGGCCGGTGTCCTTGAACATCTGGTCCAGGGCCCGTTGCATCTGTTCCCAGATCGCGTACCCGTTAGGCCGGATGACCATGCAGCCGCGTACCGGGCTGTAGTCGGCCAGCTCGGCGCGGGCGATGACCTCATTGTACCAGGCGCTGAAGTCCGACGCGCGAGTGGTCAGGGCCTTGTTGTCAGCCATGGATGCGGGCCTTGATGATGTCTACCAACGATTGCAAGGGAACGGTCTCCTGGGAGCCGGTCTGAAGGTTCTTGATCACGATGTCACCGCGCGCACGCTCGTCCGGGCCCACCACCGCGGCGAGCCGGGCGTGACGCGCATCCGCCAGCTTCAGCTGCTTCCCGACCGCCTGCGGGCTCAGCGCGTATTCCACCCTGAGGCCCGCATCGCGCAGGCGGTGCGCGAGTGAGAGCACATGAGGGAGGTCTTCCTGGGTGATGAACGCGAGGAAGACGTCGATGCTGGAAACATCCGACGGAGCCAGGCCCTTGTCCTTGAGCAATTCACCGAGCACCACATCTCCCATGCCGAACCCCACCGCCGGCAGTTCCACGTCACCTACCGCATCAAGGAGATTGTCGTAGCGCCCACCACCACAGATGGCCCGTAGCGTCCTGCCTGCGTCAAAGATTTCAAATACGGTGCCGGTATAGTACGCCAATCCTCGGACAACCCCGAGGTCGATCTCGACAAAGTCGGCCAAACCCATGGCGCCAAGGGCGTCCACGACTTCTTCCAAATGAATGACACTCAATTTCAACGCCGGTTTCTGGGCCAGCACCCGCTTGAGCTTGCCAATGTCTTTTACCTCGCACGCAGCATTAAGAAAGGCAATGATATCCGGATCAATGTTGAGATCATGCAAGCGCTGAAGGCTGCCGGCGTTGGCGCTCCGACCTTGTTTATCCAGCCAACCGTAAATGGCGGGTACCTGCTCATCCGTCAGGTCGAAGGAATAGAGTAACTGGTTGAGGAGGCGCCGATCGGACAGGCGGACACGAACATCGTTGGCGGCCAGGCCGAATGCGCGCACGACGTCTATCGCCAGCGCGATAATCTCCGCGTCGGCCAAGGTGCCCGCCTCCCCTATCAGATCGCAGTTGAACTGGAAGTGCTCTCGAAGTCTCCCCCGTTGCTGTCGCTCATAGCGGAAGAGCTGGGGGATCGAGAACCATCGGATCGGTTTCCGCAGCTCCCCCGAGCGGGCCGCAACCATGCGGGCGAGCGTCGGGGTCATCTCGGGCCTCAGCGCGACGTCGCGATCGCCCTTGTCCCTGAAGGTGTAGAGCTGACCGACGATCTCGTCCCCGCTCTTGGCGGTGTAGAGATCGAGCGGCTCCAGCGGCGGACCATCATACTCCTCGAACCCATAGCGGGTTGCCACCGCACGCCAGGTCTGGAAGATGTGGGCACGGAGCGCGAGATCAGCAGGGTAGAAATCACGAAAGCCCGGCAGGGCCTTGGTTTTCATGCGGGGAGTATAAGGGGGGAATGGGTGAGCGGGAAGGAATAAAGATTCCTACTCAGTATCCATTCCGAGCGCAGTCATTACATCGCCGACCGTATGAAACGAGCCTGTTACCAGGATCGTCCCCGCACCCTCCTGGACCTTCTCGATTGCCTCGGTGAAGTCTGGAACCAGACTCCAAGCCGCGTGCGGCGGGGGACGCGACGGATCGCCCAGCCAGCGACCCAGCCACTCGATGTCCCAGCCCCGGGCGGCCGCGGTCGGCGCAATGGTGAGAACCCCGCGATCGATGGCCTGATCGAGCTGGACCAGCATGTCCGGCCACTCCTTGTCGCCCAGAATCGAGACCAGTGCGTGAAGCGGACGGGCGGGCCGGAGCACCGCCAGGGCGGCGACCAGCGCTCGCATGCCATCCGGGTTGTGCGCCACGTCGAAAAGCCAGCGCCCTCGGCGGTCAAGCCGGCCGGGGACGGCCGCGTCCCCGAACGCTCGCTCGATTTGCGCCATGGTGGGCCGATAGGGTGCCGGCAAGGCGGACAGGATTCCGTGTGCCACCGCCGCGTTCCGCCGCTGGTGCGGCCCGGCCAGGCTGAGCGGACCGCACCACTCGTACTCTGGTGGCAGAATCCTGACATCGGCGCCCGTCCGCCCGCCCGCCCGTTCGACCGCCCGCCTGGCCTCTCGCCGCAGCACCTCCACCAGTTTCGGGTCCTTCTCTCCGACCACGAAAGGCACCCCCGGCTTGGCGATGCCCGCTTTCTCACATGCGATCAGCTCGAGCGTGTCGCCCAGGTATTTCATGTGGTCGCGCTCGATCTTGGTTACTCCGCTGACCAGGGGACGGACCACGTTGGTGCTGTCCAGCCGACCCCCCAGACCGACTTCGACGACGGCGATCTCGGCCCCCCTGGCGGCAAAGTCGGCAAAGGCTAGCGCGGTCGTCGCCTCGAAGAATGTCGCTTTCCGCTCCAGGATAGGCTTGAGCAGCCGCTCGGTCCACATGGCGACGGCATCCTGGGAGATAGGCACGCCATCGACCCGGATGCGTTCGCGAAACGAGACCAGGTGGGGCGAGGTGTAGAGCCCGACGCGCCAGCCCGACTCCCGGAGAGCCGCGGCCACCAGGGTCGAGACACTCCCCTTCCCGTTGGTGCCGCCGATGTGGATCGACGGTATCACCTCGTGCGGGTTTCCCAGCGACTTCAGCAGGGCGCGGGTGTTGGCCAGCCCGAACTTGATGGTGGTCGTGCGGGGGAACAGGAAGTCGAGTGCCTCGTCGTAGGTCAGCGACATCGGATCTCGATTGATGGGTACCGACTCCGCCCGCCGGAACGACGGCGCCCCACCCAGCTTCCGTCGTGGGTGGGGCGCGGGAGCGTCGCGTCGCTCGACCTCAGCTCAGTTCGGCGAGCTCGACGTGAGGCCGTTGTCCCTGCATGTGCCGGAGCAACCTGGCGGTGGTGTCGCGCAGCGAGGCCCGGGGAACGACATCGTCCACCTGGCCGTGCTCCAGCAGGAATTCGGCCGTCTGAAAGCCGTCCGGCAGATCCTGGCCAATGGTCTGCTTGATGACCCGCTGTCCCGCGAAGCCAATCACGGCGCCGGGCTCGGCCAGCACGACGTCACCCTGCATGGCAAAGGAGGCAGAGACGCCACCAGTCGTCGGATCGGTCAGAATCGATATGTAGGGGATGCTTTCGCGGTGGAGCTGTGCGATGGCCGCCGACGTCTTGGCCATCTGCATCAACGAGAGAACCCCTTCCTGCATCCGAGCACCGCCGGATGTGGAGATGATGACCAGCGGGATCTTCTTCTCGAGCGAGCGTCGTGCAAGACGGGCAATCTTTTCGCCCACCACCGAGCCCATCGAGCCACCCATGAACCTGAAATTCATCACTGCAAGATTGAAATGCAGGCCATCCACCCGGGCGGTTCCGGCATAGATCGCGTCCGCCTCTCCACCCTTCTCCCGGGCGATTTTCAGACGGTCGGCGTAATGCTCGAAATTGAGGGGATCCACCGAGCGGAGGCCGGCATAGAGCTCACGCCAGGTGCCCGGATCGGTCAGCAACTCGATGTAATCCTCGGCACCGATCCGGCGATGCTTGCCGCACTCGGGGCAGACATTCAGCGCCTTCTCGAACTTCTCCCGGATGTCGATGTGACCACAGCTGTCGCACTTCTCCCAGGCGTCGGCCGGGATCTCCAGCCGTTCACGCTGCGACGTCCGTGGTTTGCGTTCCTTCTTAAACCATGCCATCACAGCCATAGAAGTAGGTAGCGTCCGAGATAAGGGGTCGAAGGGCTTGGTCAGGCCCATGCAATCTCATCGTACCCTGCCCCCTGCGCTAGGCCCCTAACAGTAACTCAATGCTACGTATCGGCATACCCGGATTGTCTCGAATCCCAGGCCACCCGGAGCGCCAGGCCCAGGCAGAGCGAGCAAATAATGAAGAAAGACCCACCATAGGAGAAGAGCGGCAGCGGAATCCCGGTGATCGGCATGAGATTCACGGTCATCCCGACGTTCTCGAAGACATGGGTGAAGAAGAGTCCCACGATGCCGAACACGGCCAGGCTGCTGAACGGATCGGTGGCGCGCCGGGCGATCCGAAGCAGTACCAAGAAGAGCCCCAGGAAGAGGCTCAGGGCCACCAGCACACCGACGAAGCCAAGCTCCTCGCCTACCACGGAGAACACGAAGTCGGTGTGCTGTTCCGGCAGAAACGCGAGCCGCTTCTGCGGCCCTTCGGTATAGCCGGTCCCAAACCAGCCGCCTGAGCCGATGGCCACCCGAGACTGGATGGCGTGATACCCCGCCGCTCGGGGATCCACTTCCGGGTTCAGGAAGGTGAGCAGCCGATTCTGCTGGTACGGCGCCAGCCGTTTCCACAGCGGCATTGCCACGGCGCCCATGGCCACGTTCGCGGTCAGGAAGACCACCCAATCCCAGACATAAGGCCGCCAGGCGATCAGGATGAGCACGAAGATGATCATCCAGAAACTCCAGGCCAGCGTATTGAACGCGAGGAGTAGACTGATGACCGGCGAAGCCAGAAGAAAAAGCATCCGGGGCCGGACGCCGGCCCAGAATAGCATGGCGAAGTAGATCCCGATAAACACGAGTGCGCTGCCCAGATCGGGCTGCTTGAGAACGAGAAGGCACGGAACACCGACGATCAGCGACGGCGCGATGAGGTCCCTCAACGAACGGGGTGCTTCCTTCCGGCCGGACAGAAACCGCGCCAGCATCAGCACCGTGGCCACCTTGGCCAGCTCCGATGGCTGGCCGATCTGATGCCCCCCGACCGAAAGCCAGCTATGACTGCTCTCGGCGGTGCCCGCGCCGGTGCCCACCAAGAGGACGATGCCGAGCAGCAGCAGGCTGAAGGCGTACAACGCGGGGGCCACCCATTCGAGGACTCGAAGGGAGAGGTGGAAGATGATCCATGCTGCGACGACCCCGATGCCCACCCACATGATCTGGCGCTCCCAGGCGCCCGCTGCCCGGGTGGGAACGTCGGTCTGGCCGGCCGAATAGAGCGTCGCGAGGCCAAACAGGATGAGGCCGAAGGTGACCGCGACGAGCTGGCGGTCGATCGAGGGGTTTCTCATTGGGCCGGCTCGGCGCGTCGAGCGGAGTCCGCCGCCGCCTTGACCGCGGCGGCTGAATCGGGGTCGAGCTCGATCGGGCGGGGCGCGGTGTCCTGGGACGTCACGGTCTCATCCAGGAGCACACCGAGCTTCACCGGCCCGGTGACATCGGGACCGAGGATGTAGCGCCGCAGTGTCTGCACGACGTATGGCGCCACCGTAGTGCCGTGCTTGGCGAACTCCATGATGCCACCTACGACCAGCTCCGGCTTGTCGGCCGGAGCAAAGCCGATGAACCAGCCGTGATCCTCACCGTGGGGGTTCTGGGCGGTGCCGGTCTTCCCCGCCACCGCGAGGTCGGCGCGGCGGTTGGCAGACGCAGTACCTCGCTCCACCACCGCGATCAGCGCGCGGCGGAGCCCATCCAGCTCTCTGGCGGTGAGTCCGAGGGACCGCGGCCTGGCGGATGCGGGCTTGACGATATACGGGGTGACGGTAGCGCCGGAGCCGGCCAGGCCCTGATAGAACTTCACCATGTTGATCAGGGTCTGGGTGTTCTCGCCCTGCCCGATCGAAAAATTGAGCGTGGTACCGGGCGCGCTCCAGTGGCGGGGGCCGTAGAGACGGTCGAAGTAGGCCAGCGAAGTCGGATAGACCGGACTCAGCTCATTCTCCAGGTCGACCCCGCTCTTGTCCCGAAATCCCATCAGGACGCCGTCCTGAAGGATGGCGTCGAGCCCGAGCCGCAGACCCAGCTGGTAGAAGTACACGTCGCAGCTGGCCGCCACCGCACCGATGAGATCCAGGGTGCCGTGTCCTTCTTTCTTCCAGCAGCGGAACACGCGGTTGCCGAGGCGCAGACCTCCCCGGCACGGTTCGGGCATGGTCGTGTTGAGATTGATCAGCCCTCGCTTGAGAGCCATGGCCGCGATGGCCAGCTTGAACGGGGACGCGGGTGGATATCGCGCCTGAATGACCCGGTCGAGCAGCGGCCTCGCGGGATCGGTGTTCAGCGACCGCCATTCGGCAGAGGAGATCCCTCCCACGAAGTGGTTGGGGTCGAACGTCGGCGCCGAGTAGAGGGCACGGATCTCGCCATTGGGCGTCATCGCCACGAGCGCCCCACGGACCCCGGCCGGCCAGATGCTGTCCACGAATCGCTGGAGATCCAGATCGATGGTCGTGACGATGCGCTTTCCGGGGGTTGGAGGTAGCGACGCGGAGGCCGCCTCCTCCCGCACCAGGCGCCCGCGCGCGTTCACCTCGATGTAGCGGACGCCTTCGATTCCCCTGAGCGTGTCGTCGTACTCCCCCTCGAGGCCAGCCTTTCCCACGATCGAGCCGAGCACGGCCCCCGGGTAGCGGTCGGCATTGAGGTCGGCCTCGGTGACCTCCGAGACGTATCCCACGAGATGGGCGATCGATTTGCCGGCTGGATACAGGCGCTTGGGCTCGGCCTGAATCACCAGACCCGGCAACAGCGAGCGGTGTTCCTCGAGC
Source organism: Gemmatimonadales bacterium (assembly GCA_034666205.1). GTDB lineage: Bacteria > Gemmatimonadota > Gemmatimonadetes > Gemmatimonadales > GWC2-71-9 > CAVVWJ01. Next base: position 5,805 of record JAXDMF010000006.1, on the reverse strand, counting down.
TTGGCAACGACGTCGAACGAGGCATCCCCGAAGACGAGGGCCGGCTGATAGCGGGCCTGAAGGTAGCGCTGGATGATGTCGGTAACCCGGGCGCTGTCGAGCGGCACGAATCGGGCAACCCGGGCGAGCACTGCTCGCAGTGAGTCGGTGGACTGGGCAAGTAGTTTGACCGAGTAGCCAGGCACGTTCTCGGCCAGCACTTGTCCCTTGCGGTCGAGGATGCTCCCCCTGGGCGAGGTCAGCTGAATCGGTCGGAGCCGGTTGGTCGCCGCCTTGAGCTGGAACTTCTCGTGCTGGAGCACCTGGGTCCGGAAGAAGGCCCCGATCAGGACCAGGAACGCGCCCAGAAGCACGAGCCGAGCGATATCCGCTCGCTCCCGGATGCGATACGAGTCCAAGTTCATGCGTCGAGCCGCACGGAGAACACCGCCCGAAAGGTCAGCAGCAACACCAGCGCGAACGCCGCGGTGGTCAGGGCCTGGATGGGGCTGTAGAACGTCAGCTCGGTCAGGAGCTGTCGGTGGTCGGTTTCACTGGCCACCAGCACGATCAGGTCGCGTAACCAGAGGCCCACCGCGACGAACCCGGCGTTGACCAGCATGTTGTCGGCGAAGAACACCGCCCGGCCCCATGCGGCCAGGTAGCCCACCACCGTGTGCGCCAGCGCCGCCGCTCCAAACCGGGCGGGCGTGAGCGTATCCTCGATCAATCCCACGAGGAAGCCGGCCAGGGCGCCGGCCCCGGCCCCGCTGCGCATGGCGAAGAGCATCAGCCCGATCAGCAGGAAGTCAGGGCTGACGCGTGCATTCCAGAGCCGGGGGCGGATATAGAACTGAAGAACGACCAGCAACAGCAGCACGAGAGCCAGCTGTGCTCGGGTCACCCGCCGGGGGCTCATTGGCCAGAGTCCCCGGGCTGGACCGCAGGTTGCCCGGTCGAGGTGCCGCCGAGGATCGGTGAGGTTCGGGCCAGCGAATCCCGCCGTGCGGCTCTCGCCGCCTTCGCAGCCTGGGTTGCCGCCTTCGCAGCCTGGGTCACCGCCTTCGCTGCCTGAGACACTGAGTCGGCGCGGCGCACCCGCGCGATCGAGTCCAGCCGGAGCGCTTCAACCAGCGAGTCACTGGGGAAGGCGGGGGCCAGATCACCGCTGCGGGATCCGAGCAGCACCAGGACGTGTGCCGCGGAGCCGGGGTTCGCCGCCGGGCGGAGGCGATACACTCGCTCCCATCCCGCTTCCTCCCGCACGGTGCCGATCACGGTCCCCACCGGGATGCCCTTGGGGAACACGCCGCCCAGGCCGGAGGACAGCACCAGCGTGCCCAGCGGCACCGAGTCCCGGTAGGGAACCCCACGGAACTCCAGCGCCCCCTCGTTGTTCCGCCCCTCGATCGAGGGTGCCACGACGCCGAAGGCGTTGCCGCCGACGGTGAAGGCGCTGACCCTGAATTCCGGATGGGCCCACGACATCGCGATGCTGCTGGTCCGAGACACGCTGAGAATCACTCCGATCAGGCCCTCTGGCGCCACGACCGGGTTGAACGGAGCAACCCCCTCGCGCGAGCCCACACTGAGCAGCAAGGTGCGGCTATCGGTGGCCTGAGGCTGGTGCAGCACCTCGGCAGCGACGTAGGAGGCGGTGAGCCGGTGGCTGAGCCGCAGGAGCTGCCTGAGCCGCTCGTTCTCCGCGCGGAGCGAGGGAAGGAACTGGGCCAGATAGGCGGCAGAGTCCCGCTCCGTCGTCACCGCCCGGAAGCGGACCCGGCTGGTGCGCCCCTCTTCCGCCCGGGCCTGGAGCCAGACCAGCGGGGAGAGGACGGTCCCTCGCAGTGTCGCCGCAACGCCGTTGCCCCAGGCAGCGGGAGAGAAGAACGCGGCCAGTGACAGGGTCAGGCACAGGAGAAATAAGACGGTGTCGCGGCGGGTGTAACGGCGATCGGATTCGAAGGTCATGCTTAGGACGAAAGAACGCTGCGGTATTTCTCGAAGTCGTCGAGGATCCGGCCGGTGCCGCGCACGACGCAGGTCAGAGGATCCTCGTCGACGTGGATAGGCAGTCCAGTTTCCTGGGCGAGGAGCAGATCCAGTCCGCGGATGAGGGCGCCGCCGCCGGTCATGACGATGCCGCGGTCCACGATATCGCTGGCTAGCTCGGGCGGGGTGATCTCCAGCGCTCTCCGCACCGCATCCACGATCTGCTGAATCGGTTCCTGTACCGCTTCCCGGATCTCGGTCGAATGAACCCGTACGGTTTTGGGAATGCCGGAGACGAGATCCCGCCCCTTCACTTCCATCTCCCGCTCGTCCCCAGTGGGAGCGGCGGAGCCGATCTTGATCTTGATTGCCTCGGCGGTGGGCTCGCCGACCAGCAGGTTGTAGTTCTTGCGCATGAACTGCACGATCGCTTGATCCATCTCGTCACCTCCGGTGCGGATGGAGGCGTCGGAGACGATGCCCGAGAGGGCGATGACCGCGATCTCGGTGGTACCACCGCCGATGTCGATCACCATGTTGCCGGTGGGAGTTTCGACGGGAAGCCCCACACCAATGGCCGCCGCCATGGGCTCCGCCACCATCAGCACCTGCTTGGCCCCGGCGGTCTCGGCGGAGTCGCGCACGGCACGGCGCTCGACCTCGGTAATCCCGGACGGTACGCACACGATGACCCTGGGCTTCACCCGGAACACGTGCTTGTCGATGATCGTCTTCAGGAAATACCGCAGCATCTTTTCGGTGACATCGAAGTCGGCGATTACGCCGTCCTTCAGGGGACGCACCGCCAGAATCCCATCCGGGGTCCGCCCCAGCATCCGCTTGGCCTCGAGCCCGATCCCCTTGATCTTCCCCGTTGCCTTTTCGATCGCCACGACCGAGGGCTCGTTGAGGACGATGCCTTCCCCTTTGACATAGATGAGGGTGTTGGCCGTTCCCAGATCCACCGCGATTTCGTTCGCGGGGAACCAGGACATCCAATTCATGTGGGGAATCTTCATCGAGGAGCCGCTAGGCACATGGGTGGAGAAGGTAAATAGACAAGGTCAACTCCCGCTACTTCCGAATCCACCAGCGCCCCTTGCGGTCGGTGGTAACGCGTCGACGGGACGAAAGGTCACTCGTTCCACCCGCGCGACGATCATCTGGGCGATACGCATGCCCCGTGTCACCCTGAACGTCTCGGTCCCCAGATTCACCAGGGCTACCATCAGCTCGCCCCGATAGTCGCTGTCGATCGTGGCCGGGGTGTTGGGCAACGTGATGCCGTGGCGGAGCGCCAGACCCGAGCGGGGCCTCAGCTGGCACTCGTAGCCAGCCGGTACCGCGATGCTGAAACCGGTGCGGAACAGCCGTCGCTCGAGCGGGGCCAGGTCTCCGTCCTCAGCGCTGGCCAGGTCGTACCCAGCCGAGCCGGGCGTCGCGGGGCTCGGGATGGGGAGCCCCTCGGCGAGGGGCAGGCGCGCGATCAGGACCTCGACGGCGGGTTCCGAGCTTACCCGCTCAGACAACGCTGTTGACGTCTGTCAGGGGGAGGCGAAAGGCCTCGGCAACTCCGGGGTAGACCACTTTCCCCTCGACGACGTTCAAGCCGAGCCGCAGCGCAGAATCGGACTTGCACGCCGCACGCCACCCCTGCTTGGCGAGCTTAAGTCCGTATGGCAGCGTAGCATTGGTGAGGGCGAGGGTAGACGTTCGAGGCACCCCGCCAGGCATATTTGCCACGGCGTAATGCAGAATGCCGTCTACGAAGTAGGTGGGGTTCTCGTGGGTGGTCGGCTTGATGGTCTCGACGCACCCGCCCTGATCGACGGCGACGTCCACGATGACCGACCCTGGTTTCATCAGCTTGAGGTCCGCCCGTTTGACCAGGTGCGGGGCCTTGGCGCCTGGGAGGAGGACCGCGCCGACCACCAGGTCCGCCCGCCGGATCGCGTCCAGGATGTTATGCCGGTTGGAATAGACCGTGTCCACGTTGGCCGGCAGTACATCGTTGAGGTAGCGAAGCCGGTCGAGCGAGATGTCGAGGATGGTTACGTGGGCGCCCAGCCCGGCCGCCATCTTGGCCGCGTTGATCCCGACCACACCACCGCCGATAATCGCCACCTCGCCCGGCGCCACACCAGGTACTCCGCCGAGCAGTATCCCGCTGCCCCCGAAGACCTTCTCCAGATACTTGGCGCCTTCCTGGACCGCCATCCGCCCGGCGACCTCGGACATCGGGGTCAGCAGCGGCAGCTCGCCGCTTTCGAGCTGGACTGTTTCGTAGGCGATGGCGATCGCGCCCGATGCAATGACGGCCCGGGTCAGGTCCTCAGCTGCGGCGAAATGGAAGTAGGTGTAGATCACCTGGCTTCGCCGCATGCGAGGCCATTCGATCGCGACCGGCTCCTTTACCTTCATGACCATCTCGGCCTGCTGCCATACCTCGTCGGCGGTGGGCAGGATCGAGGCGCCGACTGCCCGGTAGGCGTCATCGGTAAAGCCGCTTCCGCTGCCCGCTCCCTGCTCCACGACCACCGAATGCCCCGCCGCAGCCAGCGCCTCGGCGCCCGCCGGGACGAGCGCGATCCGATTCTCGTTGGTTTTGATCTCCTTCGGGACGCCGATCTTCATCGATCATCTCTCCCCATTCACCGTTCACCGTTTACCGTTCACGCTGTTTTGCGGCCCCAAACGTACAACCGTCTGCCGTTCCGGCGCGAAGAACTCGCCGGCGACGGCAGCAACCTGCTCCGGCGTCACCCGATCGATCTCCGCCAGCATTTCGTCCAGGGGGCGGTAGTCGTCGTCGTGCAGGATGAAGCCGGCCAGGCGCCCCATTCTGGCAGCCGGACTCTCGAGCGAGAGCATGATCTGTCCCTTGAGCTGCTGCTTGCCGTTGGTCAGCTCCACCAGGGGGAGCCCCTCCCGGGCGATCTTGGCGTACTCCTGCCGAATGGCCTCGATCGCCTGGTCGGCGGTGCCGACCTGGGTTCCGACATACACCCCAAGCTGGCCGGAGCCCTGGAAGAACTGCTTGTACGCGAACACCCCGTAGGCCAGCCCCAGCTCTTCCCGTACCCGCTGGAACAGGCGGCTCGACATCCCGCCGCCGAACACGTTGGTGAGAATGGCCAGCGGAAAGCGCCGAGGATCGCGCAGCGGAAAGGTGTCGGTACCGAAGACAACGTGGGTCTGGGCCGTGTCTCGTTCCTCGGTGACACTGGCGCCGCGAACTCCGGGCTCGGGCGCCACCGGTCCTCGCGGCACCTCCCGCGTGGCACCCTCGAACCAGCCTTCCCGCTCGAGGACCGTGAGCAGCTGCTCGTGGCTGACATGCCCCGCGGCGGCGATCACGCAGTTCCCCCGGTAGTACCCCCCCTGGTGCAAGGCGCGCAGGTCGCCCGCAGAGAGCGCCTCCAGTGTTTCGCGGGTTCCCAGGATCGAGTAGCCGTAGGGATGTTTCGGCCAGAGCGCCCGAGCATGGAGCTCGAAGACCAGATCGTCAGGCGTGTCGGCGACCGCGTTGATCTCCTCGAGGACCACGTTACGCTCGGACTCGAGATCGGTTTGGCGGAGGAGCGGGTGACGGACCAGGTCGGTGAGGATCTCGACGGCAAGAGGAAGATCGGCGTCGAGAATGTGGGCCTGGTAGCTGGTGTAATCGCGGCCGGTGAATGCGTCGAGTCCACCACCCCGCACCTCGAGCTCCAGCGCGAGCTCCCGGGCGGTGCGGCGCTCGGTGCCCTTGAAGACCATGTGCTCGAGCAGGTGGGAGATCCCGAGCTGGCTAGGCTGCTCATGCGCGCTGGCGGTTCGTACGTAGATGCCAAC
>JAXDMF010000005.1:0-7867 GCA_034666205.1 Gemmatimonadales bacterium | reverse complement strand
AGGTTGAGGGTAAACCGCTCCCATAGCTCGAACAATCCCGCCCTCACGGGTCCGAGCGGTAGCATCGATTCGTTGGGACCTTGGCGTGATACAGCTCCCGGTCTTGCCCGCCCTTCCCGGTACCTATAACACGACACTCGTCACGGTGTCGGTGATCGTCGCCGCGCTCGCGAGCTACGTCGCGCTGCTGCTGGCAAGCCGGGTGATCGCCACGAGCGGCCGGGAGCGCCTGGCCTGGCTCCTGGGCGGCGCAGTCGCGATGGGGGCAGGCATCTGGGCGATGCACTTCGTGGGGATGCTCGCCTTCCGTCTCGAAAATCACCCGATCACGTACGACCCGTTACATCTGACCCTGTCGGTCCTGGTCGCTATCGCTGCATCCGGTTTCGCACTATGGGTAGTGAGCCTGGGCGCGGGCAGCTGGCGGCCGCTCACGTTGGGGGCGGTGGCCATGGGCGGGGCGATTGCCGGGATGCATTACCTCGGCATGGCCGGACTCCACACGGCGGCAATCCTCACTTGGCGACCAGAGCTCGTTGCCGCGTCGATCGCGATCGCGGTCTTCGCCTCCGGCACGGCGCTTGGGCTCGCTGCCTGGTTCCAGAGTGATGAGTCGTCGGTGACCCGGCTCCGACGCCGGCTGGCGGCTGTCGTCTTGGGCTGCGCCATCGCCGGAATGCACTACACCGCGATGGCGGCGGCGCGATTTCGTCCGGTTCTCCCGGGGATCGAAACGGTCGCCGAGGCTCGGACCGAGACTCCCGGGGTGGTCGCGACCGAGGGCCTCGCCTTCCTCGTGATCGTGGCAACCATCGTTATCCTCGGGGTCGCCTTGGCGGGAAGCGTCGCGGATCGCTACCTGCGTGCGCTGGCGGCCGAGCATCGCCGCGTCCGTGCGAGCGAGGCGGCGCTGGCTGAGGCGCAGCGGCTAAGCCACACGGGGAGTTGGACCCGGAACCTCCTCCAGCCGGAGAAAAGCTACTGGTCAGTGGAAGGGTATCGGATCTTCGGGCTGGATCCGAGCGGAGGTCCCCCGTCGCTCGAGAAGATGCGCGATCTCCTTCACCCGGAGGATGTGCCGAGGTTGGTGGAGCTCATGCAGCGCGCCATCCGCGAGAAGACCGGCTTCGATGCCGAGTACCGCGCGGTGCTTCCGGATGGATCGATCCGGCACATCCACGCCGTCGGTCATCCGGTAGTCAGCGCCTCCGGTGAGGTCTTCGAATTGGTGGGAACCAACATGGACGTGACCGAGCGGAAGCGGGCGGAACGCGCGGTGCGCCGAGCGCGGGAGCGTCTACTGCAAGCCCGCTTCACCGCCATGTTCGAGGAGCGCACCCGCATCGCCCGCGAGATTCACGATACGCTGCTGCAGGGCTTCACCGGCATCGCCCTTCAGCTGGTCGCGGCTACCAGCCGTGTGTCCCACCCCCCCGAGGCCATCACCGCGCTTCGCGAGCTGATCGCCTTGGCGCAAAGGACCCTCGAAGACGCCCGTCAGGCCGTGTGGGATATGCGGGAGCCGGCACTCGCGGGGGGCGACTTGCCCGCGACGCTCCGAACCGCCGCGGAAGACAGCCTCCGTGGCGCCGGCATTGCGCTGGACTACATCGTGGAGGGCGTGCCGCGCCCCCTGGACCCGGAGGTGGAAGCGGTGGTATTCCGGGTGGGGCAGGAGGCCATCGCCAACGTCGTGAAGCACTCGGCCGCGCACACCGTGCGGCTGGGACTTTCCTATGGGGAGCGGGCCATGCGACTCTCGGTCAACGACGATGGACGGGGATTCGCCGTTGACCCTGATTTTCATGCGTACGGCGGCCACTGGGGACTGCTCGGCATGCGGGAGCGGGCAAACCAGATCCGCGCCAAGCTCTCGGTTCGGAGCGTACCGGGTCACGGCTCTGAGATCGTGATCCGAGTGCCCTACGCTATCGGTGGCTCGCACTCCCCTCCGTCGAACCCTGCAGGAGACCCTGCGCCGACTACCGCTACCGGCTAGACAGGTTCGCCGGTGAAACCAGGGCGGGTCGGAGCGGGCTCAGGCGGAGTGCGGAGAAGGTTAGCGGCCGGAGCTGGAGGGTTTACGCTGACTCGGAGAGCTGATAGTACTCACGTGCCCGATTGAGAATCCGCTCCGCCGAGCCCGGAAGATTGTTGCGCAGCCAGAGAATGATCGCTTCCGGCTTCGGGATCACCGCCCAGGCCGGACGATGGTTGGCCTGGATCAGCCGCCTGAGGTCGTCAACTCTCTCACCGAGCACTTCGTCCATAGCCCGGTTCAGTGCTCCCTCGAGCGCGGAGTCGGCCGGCACCACGTGGGTGTGGGCGCAGAGCAATGCATCAACCGATTCCGAGTGAAACTCGGGGCTGAACACGTCGATCGGGTACGCGCAGAACAGGCTGACGTCGCTCGCGTCCAGCAGCTGGTTCCAGAGCTCCTCCAGACGCACCGCTGCCGAGAACTGGCTGGCCTTCCAGAGCACGCCCACCATCTCACCGTATGCCCGAATTCCGCTGTGGACCGCCCGCGTCCGGACCCCGGCAAGAGCCTCACCGATGATGCGTTCGAACCGCCCTTGATCCGGTTCTCCATCGACCATGAACCGATCGAGCGTCGCCTCGGCATCGAGAAACACCAGCCGGCCCTCGAGTACGGCCCTGGTGTAGGTCCGTTCTCCAGTCAGCTGCCGCACCATGGAGCCCCGGTGCTCCGCCGTGGCAATGACGAGCAAACCGTCGCCCCGCCGCAGTCCCTCACCGAGATAGCGGCTCACGGTTCGGGTGAGGAGGCGGTCATCCTTGCCGTAGAGCTGAACGAAGTGCTCTTCCGGCTCAGGCTGATCGAGAAGCTCGGCACGCTGCGCCATGATGTTCCTTAAATAGAACTTCAGATAGGACTTCGGTCATTCCCAGTCGGCGGAACCTAGGGGCGCTCTGCCCTGGCCGCAAACCTGATCCACCAGTCCGGCCCCCCGGCTCGGTGACCCGGCAATATGGCATTCGCCGTATTGCCGGTTCGTGTCGCCCGTCACCGAGGCCGGCAGGTATTCACTGTGGAGCTTGCGGCCCCGCGCGGGCCGGGGATACCTTCGCACTGCAGGCATACCCTCCGACCATACTATCGACAATGCCCGTATCGCAGGGCCCGAGCAACACGAACCCGGGGTCCAAGCGGCCGCCCGGCGGCTTCACGGTCCTGGTCGTCGATGATGAAGAGGCTGTCAGGCGTTTGGCCTGCCGCATGCTGACCTGGACCGGCTATCAGGCGCTCGAAGCGAGTCACGGCCGGGAAGCGATAGCCACAATCGAGCAACACGCCGGCAGCGTTCATCTCGTCCTCACCGACATCAAGATGCCGGGGATGAACGGGCGGGAGCTTGGCCGACACGTCGAGCAGCGCTGGCCGGGGAAGCCCATCCTCTACATGTCCGGGTTCGCGACCGAGGTGTTCGAGACCGGCCTGCTCGAACCCGGCGTTCCGTTTCTGGCTAAGCCGTTCACCCAGGATGATCTCGCCCAGAAGGTTCGGGGCCTACTGGGCAGCTAGAGCGAGCTGGCACCGACGCCGGACGACCCTGGGGGGGCCGGGGCGCGGAGGCAGCACATTCTGTGGCGAAGGTGAGTCAAAACCTGAATTTGCCGAGCTAAAATCAGTGGCGGAGAGGGCCTAAAGTGGCACAAATGTTGATCTTTGATGACCGTTCCTCTAGGCTTTAGCCGAGTAGCTTCTTTCGAGAGCCAACACGTTATGACAGCAGGGGGACTGGGAATAGCGGCACCCGAGGCACCCCCTCTTCGAGCCGGGGGGCGGAGCACTCCGTTGCGCATCGTTTGTCCCACCTACTGGTATCCGCAGCACGCCACTGACACGCAAGCCACTTACGTCCACGACATTAACCGCCATCTGGTACGCCGCGGCCATACGGTCACGGTCGTCACCCCCGGCGTGCCGTCCATGCCCCGGTCCGACACGTTCGACGGCGTTCGGATCGTCCGCTTTCCTCTCGACCTCCCGCCCGACCTGACCTATGGCCGCGTGGCCCAAAGCCAGGTGAGCTGGATGGGGAAGTTCGCGCGGCTGGCTGTCATGGCCCACTACCTGGAGGCGCAACATCGCGCCATCCTGGCAGAGGGGCGGGAAATGGGTGCCGACGTCATCCACGCGCACTGGGCCATCCCCACCGGTCCGGCTGCGGTGATGGCCGCGCGCAAGCTGCGGGTGCCCAGTGTCATCACGATGCACGGCGGCGACGTCTACGTGAACCCGGAACAGGGGTACGATTTCCCGACTCGCTGGTATGTGCGGCCGGCTCTGCGCTGGACGCTGCGGAACGCAGGAGCGCTCACCGCCATTACTGAAGACTGCCGGCAACACGCCCTGCGGGCCGGCGCGCCGGCCGATCATATCCGCCTGGTGTTCAACGGCACCGACCTCCGGCGATTCAGTCCCGGTGAAAACGGCAACCGAAGCTATCAGCGGTTCGGCCCGCACATGATCTTCGCTTGTCGGCAGCTGTTCCCCCGCAAGGGCATCCGATTCCTGCTGGAGGCTGCTGCCCAACTGAAGCCAGAGTTTCCCGATCTCAAGATCGTGATCGCCGGTGACGGCTTCGAGCGGCCGGCGCTCGTCTGCCTGGCCGAGGAGCTCGGCATCGGTGGAGATGTCACCTTCCTTGGCTGGGTATCGAACGCGGAGCTGCCGCCTTACTATCGCGCTGCGGCCGTGTCGGTGATTCCCTCGCTAGAGGAAGGCTTCGGCATTCCAGCCGCCGAAGCGATGGGCTGCGAGGTGGCCGTCGTCGCGAGCGATGCCGGCGGGCTGCCCGAGGTGGTAGAGCATGGGGTCACGGGGCTGGTGGTCCCGCGGGGCGACTCGGCCGCGCTGGCCCGGGCAATCGGCTCCCTGTTGTCCGACCCAGTGCGCCGAGAGCAGATGGGACAGGCCGGCCGGGCTCGGGCCCTGCGTCTGTTCGATTGGGACCGATCGGCCGAGCAATTCGAAGACCTGTATCGTGACGTCGCCGCCCGGACGCCCCGGTGACCGACCGGCTGTTCGCCTTTCGCTGGGACGTCGATCACCGGGTTTGCGCTACCGACGGCGTGCCCCGGATCCGGGCGGTGTGCCGCGACTTCGGCGTGCCCAATACGTTCTTCGTGAACATGGGCCGCTCGACCAACCTGCTCGAATGGATCGGCAGCGGCATGGCCCGCTCCAAAGCCAAGCTCGCCGATCGCGAGGCCGTGCACCTCATTAAGAAGACCGGCTGGCCCCGGTTCCTGATCGAGACGGCGCTCGCCCGGCCGGTCGGCCTCTCGTTCGTGCCTTTGTTCCAGGAGCTACAAGCCGAAGGGCATGAGCTGGGCCTCCACGGCGGCATGGACCACGTCATCTGGAGCCGCCGTTTCCACGAGCTCCCCAACCGGGTGCTCCAGGCGGACGTCGAGGAGTCGTACGGTCATTTCGTGCGCCACTTCGGCAAGCCTGCGGGGTTCTCCTCTCCCGGCTTCTACTCGGACGAGCGGGTGATGGCGCTGCTCGACCGGCTCGGTTTCCTCTACAACGGGGATGCGATTGGTGGCGAGCCTCGGCGAGCCACCGTGGCCGGCCAGCCGGCCGGGCATTGGACCATCCCGGTTACACTCTCGGGCCCGCGGACAATCCCCTTCCTCGAGTATCACGGCGCCCGCGGCACGCCCGCACCGGAGGTTTTCCGACAGCTGAACCAGCATCTCGATGAGCACGACACCGTGGTGCTGTATGGCCACCCGTGCTACGAAGGCGTGCGGGACAACGTGCTGCGTCAGGTCTTCGCCACCGTGGTGGAGCGGGGCTTTCGTTTCGTGACCATGCAGACGATGGCCGAGCAGCTGCGGACGGTCGCGCTCGAGCGATGATCCGCGTTCTCAGCGTCTTCGGGACTCGCCCGGAGGCGATCAAAATGGCGCCGGTGGTACAAGCCCTCCAGAGCGCGCCGACCCGGTTCGAAAGCGTCGTCTGTGTGTCGGCCCAGCACCGGGCCATGCTGGACCAGGTCCTCGACGTCTTCGATCTCCGCGCCGATCACGATCTCGACCTCATGACCGCGGGCCAGTCACCCGCCGAAGTCGTGGCCCGGGTTCTCGAGCGACTCCCTCCGCTGTTGCGGCAAATCCGACCTGACGTGCTCCTGGTACAGGGCGACACCATGACCAGCTTCGCCGCTGCCTTCGCGGCGTACCTCGAGCGCATTCCATCCGGGCATGTCGAAGCGGGGCTCCGCACCGGCGATCGGTACCAGCCATTTCCTGAGGAGATGAACCGGGTGATGACCACCCGGCTCGCCTCGATTCACTTTGCTCCCACCGCCCAGGCCAGGACGACACTGCTGAAGGAAGGCGTTGCCGAGGCGGATATTCACCTCACCGGCAACACGGTCATCGACGCACTGCTCCAGACCGTGCGGCCGGACTACAGCTTCCGCTCGCCCCAGCTCTCCAGCCTCGATCCCGGGCGGCGGCTCATACTGGTAACCACCCACCGGCGGGAGAGCTTCGGTGCGCCGCTACGCTCGACCTGCGCGGCCATTCGCGAGCTGGCCGGGCGTTTCCCCGATCTCCAGTTCGTCCTGCCGGTCCATCCGAACCCCGAGGTCAAGCAAACGGTCGAACGGCTCCTCTGCGATCTTCCCGGGATGTATCTGATCCCCCCAGTGGACTACGTCGAGTTCGTCCACCTGATGAATCGTGCTTACCTGGTGCTCACCGACAGCGGCGGTGTCCAGGAGGAGGCGCCGTCATTGGGCAAGCCCGTCCTTGTTCTTCGGGAAGTCACCGAGCGTCCGGAAGGGGTCGCGGCCGGCACGGCGGTCGTGGTGGGAACCGATCAGGCACGGATCGTCAGCGTCGCCAGCGAACTGTTGACCTCGCGTGACGCCTACGAGCGGATGGCCAACGCGGTGAACCCGTATGGTGATGGACAGGCGAGCGGCCGGATCGTCAAGGCACTCGAGGAGCGTTTCGGGTGAGGCTGCTGGTCACGGGGGGAACCGGGTTCATCGGCTCGCATCTGGCCGAAGAGGGCCGCCGGCGGGGGGCCGACGTTGTCGTGCTCGGACTCACTGACCGGCCGGAGGAGCAGGCCAATGCCGCGTTGCTGAGCCGGGCGGGCGCGGAGGTGCTCTCGGGCAGCATCACCGACGCCGAGCTCTGCCGGCGCGCGGCTCGCGGCGCCACCCACATCTTTCATCTCGCCGTGGCGATGCGGGAAGGGGGCAAGGGCGATGAGTTCTTCGAGTCGATCAACCTGGATGGCACCCGCCACCTTCTCGAGGCAGCGAGTATGCAGCGGGTGGAGCGTTTCGTCTATTGCAGCACCATCGGCATTTACGGCCACAAGGCACCGGGCATAACCCGGGAGGACTCGCCGCTCGCGCCGGGCAATATCTATGAGCGCACCAAGGTCTCCGCCGAATTGCTGGTGCGCGATTTTGCCGAGCGCTGCGGGGTCCCCACCGTGATCCTGCGGCCGGCCGACGTGTACGGTCCTCGCGACCAACGCCTCCTCAAGCTGTTCAAGGGAGTGGCCCGGGGACGCTTCCCGTTGTTCGGATCGGGCAAAGGCCGCCGGCACATGGTATACGTGGACGACGTGGTGTCGGCCTTCTTCAAGGCGTGTGAGCGGGACGAGGCGCTGGACGAGGGGTTGATCGTCGCTGGACCGTCGGCCTGCACCCTCCGGGAGCTGCTCGACGAGATCACCCGGGCCACGGGCAGCAAGCGCTATGGGGTGCGGCTGCCGCTGGCGCCGATGCTCGCGCTGGCTGCGGCCGTGGAGGATGTGAGTGCGACCCTGGGTGTCGACCCGCCGATCTACCGGCGGAGGATGGAT
>JAXDMF010000004.1:0-4375 GCA_034666205.1 Gemmatimonadales bacterium | reverse complement strand
ATCGGATCGGGAGACGTGAACGACTACATCCGGGAAATTTCCGGCCAGGAGTTCACCGCCAAGGATTTCCGCACCTGGGCCGGCACGCTGCTGGCGGTCGCGGCGCTAACCGAGCTGGGCAAGTGGTCCACCCAACGCCAGGCCAAGTCGAACGTCCTCCGGGCCATCGATCAGGTGGCCGAGCAGCTCAACAATACCCGGGCCGTATGTCGCAAATATTACGTCCACCCCGCCGTCTTCGATTCCTACCTTGCCGGCACCATGCTGGAAGCTTTGCAGAATGGGACGAAACCGTCGGCCAAGAGCGATCTGGCCGGCGAGGAAGCTTCGGTCGTGCGTCTTCTCCGCCACCAACTGCCGGCCGCCCAGTAGAACGACGACCCCGGAAGCGGCCTGTGTCACCGGTCAGCCGCTCTGGCGTCTCCCCATCAGCCGCCCCCGACGCCTGGTGGGCCTGTAGCCGGCATCCTCAGCGTTCGTTCCCCGCCAGCGCCGTTTCACACCATCGGATATGTCACTCATGCCCGAATCGTTCGTGCAGCGAGGGGCTGCGTTTATCGTAGACCGCAGCCGATGGTCCCGACGGATGCACTGGGGTGCCATGCCCGTTTCGCCGTCAGCCCGCGTGGTGGGGTCGCCGCCGTCCCCGGCGGTCCCGCTCGTGCCTGGCCGCCAGCGTACGGCGTGGCTGATCGTACTGGCGGGCTGGACCGTGGTGGGGCTGGGGTACTTTCTGTCGTCGCTGTTTGCTGCGCCGGAGGGGAACCGGCCGACAACCGCCTGGGTGCGCCTGCTTCTATTCTCAGTTGGAACGGCATGGATATGGGCCGCTCTGACACCGCCGGTTCTCTGGCTCACCAGGAACGCCACTCTTGTCCCCGGCAACCGAGCTCGAAGCGGCGGTGTCTATGTCGTCACCGGCATCGGTTTCTTTGTTACCTCCGGAGTGCTCGAGTGGACCCTTGGGCTGGTGACCGGAATGGCGACGGCGGGACAGTTTTGGTCCACTCTGCTGTTCGAATGCCTCGCCACCCGGGTGCTCGCCTATCTGGCAATCGTCACACTCGGCCGGACGGCATACTACTTCGCTCTCGACCGCACCCGGCAGCTCCACGCATCCGAGCTCGAGAGTCGTTTGGCGCGCACCCACCTCCAGGTTCTCAAGATGCAGCTGCAGCCGCACTTCCTGTTCAACACCCTGAACGCGGTGGCCGAGCTGGTTCACACCGAGCCCGATGCCGCCGATGTGATGATCACTCGTCTCGGCCGACTCCTGCGCCTCTCACTGGACAACGCCGGCCATCAGGTCGTTCCCCTGCGCCAGGAGATCGACTTTCTCAGGGTCTACCTGGACATCGAGCAGGTTCGATTTCAGGACCGGCTTCAGATCGTATGGGATCTGGCGTCGGAGACCCTCGAGGCGGCGGTCCCGACGCTGCTGTGGCAACCGGTGCTGGAGAATGCCATCCGGCATGGCGTCACGCCGCTGCCAGGCCGGGGGCGCATCGTCATCGCGTCGCGTCGCGAGGGCGACGACCTGGTGCTCGAGATTCGTGACAACGGTACCGGGCTGCCCGCCGGCGCCGCGCCGCGGGAAGGCGTTGGGTTGGGCAACATCCGTGAGCGAGTCCATCAGCTGTATGGCTCGCGCGCGGTGTTCAGCCTGGCACCGGCCCCGGGCGGCGGTACGGTCGCCACCTTGCGCCTGCCGTTCACCCCATGCGAGGGCGCTCAGACGCCGGTGCCACTGGGCCAATCAAACCTCAGGGAGATGGCCGGATGACGGTGCGCGTGGTAGTGGCCGACGATGAGCCGATCGGGCGCCATCGCCTGGTCCGCTTGCTTCAGGCGGAGCCCGACACCGATGTCGTTGCCGCCTGTGCCGATGGCGAAGAGGCCGTGGCAGCCATCCGCGAGCAGGCGCCCGATATCGTGCTCCTCGACATCCAGATGCCGCGTCTCGACGGCTTCGAGGTCGTCGCCGCGCTGGGCGATGCGCAGCAACC
Organism: Gemmatimonadales bacterium; assembly: GCA_034666205.1. Lineage (GTDB taxonomy): Bacteria > Gemmatimonadota > Gemmatimonadetes > Gemmatimonadales > GWC2-71-9 > CAVVWJ01. The sequence goes on along the minus strand of JAXDMF010000004.1, from coordinate 2,369 downwards.
CGGGGTCATCTTTGTGACCGCGCACGACCAGTATGCCCTCAGGGCCTTCGAGGTCCACGCCGTCGACTATCTACTCAAGCCGGTTGATCAGGATCGTCTCCGGGAAGCGATCGCACGGGCCGTTTCCGGCGGGGGGCGGGCAACCCCGCCGAGCCCGACCCGGCGCATCCTCGGCTTGCTCGAGGAGCTGAACGCGCGAGAACGGGCCCGCGGGCGGGAGCGCCTGGTCGTTCGTAGCCCGGAGCGCTCCTTCTTTCTTCGCACCGAGACCATCGACTACATCGAGGCGGCCGGAAAGTTCGTCCACTTGCACGTCGGCCGCACCGTGCATGCCTTGCGCGAGAGCATGGCAGAACTGGAGCAGGAGCTCGACCCTGCCCGCTTTCTCCGCATCAGCCGTTCGGTGATCGTGAACCTGGATCGGATCCAGGAGATCCAACCCTGGTTTCAGGGTGACTATGTCCTGATCCTGAGCGATGGCACGAAGCTCACGTCTACTCGCGGTTACCGGGACAACATGCGGAGGTTGTTGGGGAGGTCGGCGTGACGGGAAGGACGGGAAGGACGGGAAGGGCGGGAAGGTGGTCCGGCCGCTGGCAGGGGACGTTGGCTGCGTGCCTGCTTTTGAGTGGGTGCCTGGGGCCCCGGCAGAAGCTGCCCGACGACGCGGGGCCAAGCCCGATGTCCGACGGCTTCGAGCTGACGTTGAATAATCACCACTGGCTGGATATCAATGTTTTTGTGCTGCACGATGGCGAGGCATCACGGGTGACGACGGTGACTGCCTCGAGCTCGCAGTCGCTCATTCTCCCGTTGTGGTTGCTGGGTGCATCGAAAATCGTCCGCATCATCGCCGAGCCGGTGGGAGAACAAGGCAGCTATACCACCGACCAGCTGCGGGTGGATCCGGGACAGTCAGTGGAATTGAACGTCGAGAGTGTGCTCTCGAAGTCCAACTACAGCGTCCAATAGCGCCTTTACTGGCCTGACCCGCCGCCTCCTCCGCGGCCTCCCTGAAAGAGTCCGGGCCCGCCCAGCAACCGATACATGGCGTAGACGCCGCCCAGCACCAATCCGCCCACAAATCCAGTCCCTCCCAGGGACAGCCGGCGCTGTTGCCAGCCGGCCACCGCAGTCCGGGGGATGAGGACCGGCTCGCCGTTCCAGTCGTTCTCGATACCCCTGAAGCCCTCTACCTGGCGCACCGACAGCTGAATTCCGGCCGAATCCACTCGGAGCACATTCCCTTCCACATGCTCCACCGCGGGTCCGACCTGGCCGGAAAGATCTCGCGATCCTTCCGCGGTGAGCTGGGCCGAGACCCGGGTGCCGGGGACCGGTTCCGGCGTAATCAGAGGCCGGTACGTGTAGCACCCGCACACAGCGAACAGGAGCAACGTGACTATCGGACTAGTTGATCGCATAGAAGCCACGCCGGCCCACTATCGGGCCGGCGCTTCGGTAGCTGGATGGCTAGTTCGCCAGCGGTGTCGAGCTCGTATAGTTGAGCGCGGGACATGGCGTGGGATCGTTTCGGTTGAACCCCGTCGGCGGCACGTTTGGCGTGTTCGGGTTCGCGTTGGTCTCGGTGACGCCGTAGGGAATGCGCCCAGGAATCGGACTCGTCCCGGGATCGGTGCTGTTCAACGGCGGCGCCGGAGCGAGGGATGGTAGACAGGTACGCTTGGAGTCGTTCCACACCTCGATATTCAGGAACAAGGCGAGGTACTTCTCTTCCATGATGTTTTGCAGAGTGGCGGGCGCCGAACCCAGCGGGGGAAAGGCCACCGGAATGGCTCCGCGGGCTCCATACACCCGGTTTGCGCGGGCTGCGTCCAGGAATGGCTGGGCTGCTCCCTGCCCACCGGTCTGGAACGCCGCTTCGGCGCCGATGAGCTGGTTCTCCGCGTAGGTGACCTCGGGCTGGCGGAAATCACCCACGTCGATATTCGCGTTGGCGAAGTTAAAGTCGGAATAACTCGCGGTCGGTGAGCCATTGCCGGGATCTATACCCGGCGCGGTGTTCAAGCCGGTGGACCCGGCCGGACGAAATCCGAAGAAGTCGGCCGGAACGCCAGCCACGGCATCCGCAGGAGGGATGAAATAGAAGTTCAGCCGGGCAGGGTCCTCCAGGCCCGCGGCGATCCTACGTTTGAGGATTTCGACGATTGCGGCGCCGGGGGCGATGTCCGTCCTGGTCGCGTAGAACTGATACCAGATGTTGTTCCCGTTCGGCGTGGCGTCGTGGAACCAGTTGAAGTCGTTCGCCGGCGTGCTGATCCCCAGCGGAACCTCGGCCAGCGCGAGGGCATAGTTGGCCGGATCCACCTCCGCCATGTGCATGTAATATCGAGCCTTCAGCGTGTGAG
>JAXDMF010000003.1:0-6104 GCA_034666205.1 Gemmatimonadales bacterium | reverse complement strand
CACCATCATCAACGTGGCGCTCCCCCAGATGGCGGGAAACCTGGGGGCCACCCAGCAGGAGATCAGCTGGGTCAGTACCGGATATATCCTGTCCAATGTCGTCGTGCTTCCGATGACGGCGTTCTTCACCGAGCGGATCGGCCGGCAGCGGTACCTCACGGTGTCGATCTTTATCTTCATCGTCGCGTCGTTTTTCTGCGGCACCTCGAACTCGCTCACCGAGCTCGTGGTGTGGCGAATCATTCAGGGCGCCGGGGGCGCGGCCCTCCTCTCCACGGCGCAGGCCACCCTCCGGCAGATCTTCCCCCGGGAGCAGCAGGGCATGGTGCAAGCCATCTTCCTGCTCGGCATCATCGTCGCCCCCACGCTGGGTCCGACCCTCGGTGGCTGGATCACCGACAACTATTCCTGGAGCTGGTGCTTCTTCATCAACGTGCCCATCGGGATCGGCTCCGCGTTTCTGGTAAGCACCTTCCTCAAGGATCCACCGGATCAGCAGAAGCGCCGGGGTGAGGTGGACTGGCTGGGGATCGGACTGCTGACCGCCGGCATCGGCTCGCTCCAGTGGGTTCTGGAGGAGGGAAACGCCAAGGACTGGTTCTCCGACACGTGGATCCTGAGGTTCGCCATCGTGGCGGGGGTCTGCCTGATCACCATGGTCTGGTGGGAGCTGTCATCCCGCAACAAGCACCCGATCGTCAATTTCCGGGTGCTCAAGAACCGGGAGCTGGCGGCGTCGATCTTTCTCTTCGTTGCGCTCGGCTTCGGGCTCTACGGCGGGGTGTTCATCTTCCCCCTCTTCACCCAGAGTCTGCTGCGCTTCACCCCGACCGAGACCGGTCTGGCTCTCATGCCCGGCGGCATCGCCACCGCGATCACCGCGGTCACCTGTGGTATGCTGCTCAACGGGCCCCGTCCCAAGGTGGATCCCCGGGTGCTGATCGGAATTGGGGTGGCTCTCTTCGTGGTGTCGATGTGGGATCTGGGTCACCTGACCACCAATGCGGGCGAGGCAGATGTCCGCCTGGCGCTGATCATTCGCGGCGCCGGTCTCGGCTTCCTCTTCACCCCGATCAACAACGTCGCATACGCCAGTCTCAAGCCCAGCGAGGCGCAGCAGGCGTCCGGGCTGATCAATCTGGCACGCCAGCTCGGGGGGTCGTTCGGGATCGCGATCCTGGCCACCTATGTCACCGTACACACGCAGGTCCACCGAGTCGATCTTCTGGCCAACATCTATCCCGGCAATCCTCTGGTGGACGAGCGCCTGCGGATGCTGGCCGCGAACCTGGCAGCGCACGGCTATAGCTCCGATGCGGCGCGGCGGGGAGCGCTGGCCCTGCTGGACCAGGAAACGATGCGCCAGTCATCCATGCTGAGCTACAACGACGCCTGGATGCTGCTGCTGTTCACTTTCGTCTGCGTCGCGCCGGCTATCCTCTTCCTCCGGGGCTCCCGGGGCCGAGCCGGGCCTCCGGTCAACGCTCACTGAATTCGGGGCCCTCCGGCCCTAGGTTTTATGTCGTATCTTGATGGTCACTGCTCGCATCGAGCGGCTGATCCCCAGAATCCAGTTAGCGTTACCCCCGAGGCCGCATTTCGATGCGCCTTCCCCCTGCTCCGCTCGTCTGGATCTACACCGCGGCCGGTGTAGTGCTGATCGCCGCCACCCTTACCTGTGGTGGCGGGGAATCTCTGACGGCCCCTACCGCCGGCACGCTGGAGGTGACGACCTCCACCAGTGGCGTCGAGCCGGATCCTGACGGCTACATGATGCAGATGGATGCGGAGCCACCCCAACCGATCGCCCCCACTGGGACACTCAGAAGTAGCAACGTTGCCCCAGGAAATCATACAGTGGGTCTGTCCGGCATAGCCGGGAACTGCACGGTCGGGGGTCAGAATCCTCGCACGGTGGCTGTGGACGCCGGACGGATCACGACGGTCGCACTCGAGGTCACCTGTCAGGCGACCAGCGGCACCCTCCACATCACCTCGACTACCACCGGGGCCTCTCCTGACGCGGACGGCTACACCATTCTGCTCGACGGCAGCGACCAAGGGGCACTGGGCACGAGTAGCCAGGTGACCCTGAGCGGGATCGCTCCCGGCAATCATCTCGTGGGACTCACTGGGGTATCGGCCAATTGCCATGTGGAGGGTGACAACCCCCTGGCCGTCACGGTGAGTGCCGGCGGGAGCGGCAGCATCGCCTACACTGTCACCTGTTCCACGCCTCCGCCGAACCCGGGATCCCTCCAGATCACGACGTCGACCGGCGGCTCCGACCGCGACGCCGATGGCTACACGGTGACGCTGGATGGCGTGTCTCTTGGACCGATCGGGGTGAGCAGTACGACGACCATCGCTAACCTGGCTGCGAATACCCATTCCGTCGGGCTCGCCGACGTGGCAACCAACTGCGCCGTCCAGGGGACGAACCCCCGGCCCATCGCAATTACCGGCGGTGCGACGGCCGCGGTGACCTTCACTATCAGCTGCGCGGCCACGTCTGGCAGCATCAAAGTCAGCGCCAGCACCACGGGCGTCGATCTTGATGGGAACGGCTACACGCTGACTCTGGACGGGGCGAACTCTCAGCACCTGGACGCGACGGGAAGCCTCACGCTAGGGCAGGTACCTCCGGGGAGCCATACGGTGGCGCTGGGAGATGTCGCCTTGAACTGCACGCCGGCAAACGGCGCCTCGAGAACGCTGACGGTGACCGTCGGGGCGACTGCTGAGGCGAGCTTTGCAGTGACCTGCGTGCAGGGGACTCAGGCTCCGGCTACGCTGGAGCTGGTCTCCGGCAATAGCCAGAGTGCGGGGGCCGGTCAGAAACTGGGCAACCCGCTCGTCGTGAGGGTGCTGGATGCAGCGAACGCCCCCATGGTGGGCGTCACGGTCACCTGGGCCGTCACTGGCGGAGGCGGCTCGGTCTCGCCGATCAGTGGTCCGACCGGCGCCCAGGGGACGGCATCGGCCGAGTGGACAGTTGGAACATCGCCCGGTCCCCAGACCCTCACCGCGTCGGTCGCGGCGCTGACCCCGGTCACTTTCACGGCGACCGCGACCGCCTCCGTGGAAGCGGAGATGGGCCAGTGGACCCCGCCCTTCGACTGGGGTGCACCCTCGGCCCTGGTGGTCGGAGTTCACCTCCACCTGCTCCCTACTGGCCGGGTTCTGACCTATGGCTTGATGGGGTCGCCCGAGGTGTGGGACCCGGTCTCAAACAGCTTCACGCTCTCGACCAGCGCCACAAGGCTGGTGTGCAGCGGGCACGCGTTTCTTCCGGATGGCAGGCTGTTCGTGAGCGGAGGGCATATAGCCGCCAAGAAGGGGTTGCCCGACGCTAACATTTTTGATCCCGCCAGCCAGACATTCACTCCGGTTCAGCCTATGGCCCAGGGCCGCTGGTATCCCACCACCACGACGCTGGCCAATGGCGAGATGCTCACGATCGGCGGGTCGGACTCCTCGATGGTCATGGTGCCGATACCCGAGGTATGGACCGGGAGCGGCTGGCGCCGGCTTACCGGCGCGAGTCTGGCACTGCCGTATTACCCGTGGACGTTCCAGGCGCCGAACGGAAAAGTCTTCTACGCCGGTTGGAGCAAGGTCAGCCGCTACCTCGATGCCCAGGGAACGGGCGCCTGGAGCATGGTGGGAAACAGCATCTATGGCGATCGGGAGGCAGGAACCGCGGTGATGTACCAGCCCGGCAAGGTCCTGATCGTCGGCGGTGGAGGGGGACGCTTTGCACCAGGGGCTTTGCCCACCAGCACCGCGGAGACAATCGATCTCACCAGCGGGTCGCCCCAGTGGCGGAGCACCGGCTCGATGGCGTTCGCGCGGCGTCACCTCAACGCGACGGTGTTACCGACCGGCGACGTACTCGTCGTCGGTGGAACCAATGCGGCTGGTTTCAATAACGCAGCGGGCACCGTGCACGCGGCAGAGATCTGGAACCCGTCAGCCGGCACGTGGAAGACCCTCGCGTCCAACACGATCAACCGGATCTACCATTCCACCGCCATTCTGCTTCCTGATGCGCGTGTCCTGGTGGCGGGAGCCGGGGAAAACTTCGATGCCGACACCAGGACCCAGGACGTGAATCAGTTCAACGCCGAGATCTATTCGCCGCCCTATCTCTTCCGGGGGCCCCGCCCGGCCATCGGCAGCGCTCCTGCGGCGATATCGTACGGATCCTCCTTCGCCGTTGCCACGGCGGACGCAGGATCGATCTCGAAGGTGAGCCTTGTCCGGCTCAGCTCCGTGACCCACTCGTTCAATCAGAATCAGCGCTTCATGAGCCTGACGTTCCAGCCTCAGACCGGAAGCCTGTCGGTCGCGGCGCCGGCAAACAGCAACCTGGCTCCTCCGGGTGACTATCTGCTCTTCCTGGTGAACGCAGCCGGCGTTCCCTCCACCGGCCGCTTCGTTAACATTCGATAGTACCGGCGGAGCTCCCGCCAACCCGAGCTCGTTCCGCAGCCTCGCCCTTGTACGCCACAGGATCCCCATGAATCACGAGGACTACTACCACGCCGCCGATCTTGGCCGCTTTGCCGAGCTGGCTACCGGTGCTCCCGATCTGTGGAAGAAATTCCAATCCTGGTACGATGCCGTCTTCGCCGAAGGCGCCCTCACCAGCCGGGAGAAGGCACTCATTGCGCTCGCCGTGGCGCACTCGGTCCAGTGTCCCTACTGCATCGATGCCTTCACCACCACGGCCCTGGAGCAGGGATCGAATGAGGAGCAGATGACCGAAGCGATCCATGTGGCCGCCGCGATCCGGGGCGGCGCCTCGCTGGTCCACGGCGTGCAGATGCGTAATCATCTCCAGCGCCTGGGCATGTGAGTGGCAGTCCTGCCCACCCTTCAGAAGCAGCGGCATCCACTTGCGAGTGGGGCGGCGCAGCGCCGCCGGCTGGCGGAGGTGCCGCTGCCTCGAAGCTTCGAGACGGCATTGGAGACCGCCGGCCTCTATCCTCTCCGGCCCAGAGGCATCGACATCCTGCAGATCAACATCGGGAAGAAGTGCAATCAGACCTGCCACCACTGTCACGTGGATGCCGGCCCCGATCGAACGGAAATGATGCCGGGCGCCGTGATCGACGCGTGCCTGGCCGTACTGGCGGCGAACCGCATTCCGACGCTCGATATCACGGGAGGAGCACCCGAGCTGCATCCGGAGTTCCGCCGTATCGTGCGCGAGGCGACAGCACTCGGCTGCCAGGTGATCGACCGCTGCAACCTCACGGTGACGCGGCTGCCGAATTACCGCTGGGTGCCGCGCTTTCTGGCCGACTACCGAGTCGAGGTGGTGGCATCGTTGCCCTATTTTCAGGGGAGACAAACCGATGCCCAGCGGGGCGAGGGAGTGTTCGATGACTCGATCGACGCACTCCGCGAGCTGAATGAGCTCGGATACGGCCGCGCCGGCACCGGACTGCTGCTGAATCTCGTTACCAACCCGGTCGGTGCCTTCCTGCCGCCGGTCCAGGCTGCGGCCGAGCGTGACTGGAAACGGGAGCTCGAGCGGCGGCACGGTATCGTGTTCAATCGGCTGTACACCATCACCAACATGCCGATCAGCCGGTTTCTTCAGCGTCTGGACGAGAAGCAGCAGACCGAGGCGTACCTGGAAAGGTTGGTCCGGGCCTTTAACCCCGCCGCCGCGGCCGGAGTGATGTGCCGCAACACTATCTCTGTGGGCTGGGACGGCACGCTCTACGACTGCGACTTCAATCAGATGCTCGATCTCCCGGTTGCCTCCACATCGCACAACATTCTCGACTTCGACGCGGCCGAGCTCGCGCCGAGGGAGATCGCGCTGGGACCGCACTGCTTCGGGTGTACCGCGGGGGCTGGGTCGTCCTGTGGTGGAGCCATAGGCTAGCCGCCTAGAGATCCCTTCGGCAGGCTCAGGGCAGGCTCTTCGCTGCGCTCAGGATGACATGCTTGAGGTTGCACCGACCAGCCCGGCCAATAGCCAATAGCCAAGAGCCTTCTTACATTCCCTCCATGACCGTCTCGACCAAGCCATCAACTGCGCCGGCAGCACCGGGAGCTGGAACGCCTACCATCTGGCTCGACGGCAA
>JAXDMF010000002.1:0-2785 GCA_034666205.1 Gemmatimonadales bacterium | reverse complement strand
GCTTGCGCTCGGTGACGTCACGCTTGATGGAGGAGGCGCCAATCACCCGGTCCTGGAGGTCACGGATGGGGGACACGCTGATGGATATGTGGATCCGCCGGCCATCCTTGGTGATGCGCTCGGCCTCGGAGACCTCAACCGTTTCGCCCCGGACGATCTGCGCCAGCAGCACCCGCTCGGCATCGTGGTACTCCTCCGGGATCAGTCGATAGATCGGCTGGCCCACCATCTCCGTTTCGGTGTACCCGAAGATTCTTTCCGCCCCTGCATTCCAGCTGGTTACCACGCCATCGGTGGTCTTGCCGATGATCGCGTCGGTAGAGGACGTCACAATGGCGGCGAGTCGGGCGCTTGCCTCCCCTGCCTGGCGCTCGATAGTCACATCCCGGGTGAAGCACCGGGTATGCTGGAACCGGCCATCGTCGAAAAACGTGCTGGAGTCGATCATCACGTGCTTGATCGAGCCGTCCTTGCAGCGGAGCCGGGCGGGGTAGTTGTGCAGGACCTCCCCCAGGCTCAATCGTCGTAACATGTCCTCGATGACATCGCGGTCATCGTGGAACTCCCTGATGTTCCGCCCCACGAAATCGTCCCGGGTGTAGCCGAGGAGGTCGAGCTCGGCTTGATTGACGCGGAGGATGGTGCCATCCGGACTGAGCCACTGCAGCCCGATCGAGGCGGTCTCGAAGAAATCTCCCAGATCCCGCTGGCTGCGACCGAGCTCCGCCTGAGCACGTTTGAGGTCGTCGATGTCCACGGAGGTGCCGACCCAATTCTGGATCTCTCCCTCCCCATCCCGCAGCGGGACCACTCGCGCCAGCATCCAGCGGTATTCGCCGTCGTGGCGGCGGTAGCGGACCTCCATCTCGAACGGCCCGCCCTGCGCGATCGCGTCGGTCCACTTCAGCCGGACCGCACCCAGCTCATCCGGATGATTGAACCCTTCCCACCCGACCGCGTTGAGCTGGTCCAGATCCGACCCGGTGTACTTCTCCCAAGCCCGGTTGGTATAGATGAAGCGGCCATTGGTGTCCACGATCCACAGGAGCCCGGGGGCGACCTCACCGAGCATCTGGAAGAGCTGCTCGCTTGTGGAGGGCGCGCCGGAGACCTCCGGGGACTGGCCGGGCCTGAGCTTCTCCAGCGGAAGGGACATGGCATCAGCCACTGTTACGGTCTCTCATGGGAGTCTGGAGCACGCTCCGTCGTCGTCGGAGTAGTGGACATCACGCGAGGACGGTGTCCGTGACCAGCAGATTGTAGCTGCCGTTGCTGCTTCAATTTGCGCCCGCCCGGTGGCCGGGGGCAAGGTTGCCGGGACCGGAGCCGCGTCCCTTTCGCGGCCCCTTTCGGACCACTAGGCTTCAGTCCGCTGGCCCTTCGTCCAACGGCAGGACAGCGGACTTTGGATCCGTCAATGGTGGTTCGAATCCACCAGGGCCAATTAAACTCAGCAATCCGCGGACCAGTTTGGTGCCCCGGTTTCCCCCGGTTCCCCGCTCCGTCGCTCAAGGTGCGGCGGGAGCGCCATGGGGGAGGTGCATCACCCCCGACACCACCATCAACCTGAGGACCAGCGATGCGGACGTACGCACCGTTCCTCCTGTGTCTGGGAGGGCTGGCATGCTCCGGGGGTGACCCCTCCCCCTTGGAAGCCAGGCCCGATCTGGCTATCGGACCGAAGCGTTGCCAACCCACTCTTGCAGCGACCCCCAACTCGATTAGCCTGCCCCAGAACACTGCTTCCGAGGCCGCTTTCCTGGCGAAGAACAACTGTACCAAGTCCGTCTCCGGCTGGACTCTGGCCGCGTCCCGAACGGGCGTAGTCACGAGCGTGAGTGCTCCGGTTCCAGCAACACTACCCCCGTTGAGCCCGGGCCAATCCACGACGGTTGCGGTCTCATTTGGCGTCGGCTCTCCGGGCACCGGAACGATCGTCCTGAGGGCGACCGCGGTCGGGACTACCCAGAAACCTTCGGCAACGCTCACCGTCACAGTGACACAGGTGGGGTTGCCGTTTGCCGTCGGGCCCTGGTACGCGCCCACCCAGTTCCTGGGCGCGACGGCGAGGTGGAGCGGCGGGCAGGAGAATGGCTATGCGCCGGGCCTCAAGCTGATGCTGGACAGCCTTCGGGCCTCCAAGGCTCGGGTGGTGCTCTCGACCCTGCGGGGCAAGATGAGAAATGCGGACGGGACCCTGAGCATCGACAACTTCCGGGCCGAGATCGGAAAGTGGGCCGCGGCGGCTGACGTGGCCTCGTATTTCAGCGACGGCACCATCATTGCAATCAACGTGATGGACGACAATGCGACCGGCTGGACCGTGCCGGTGACCCCCGCTCAGGTAGACAGCCTGGCGCAGATCGTGAAGCAGACCTGGCCGAACGCGGTCGTCTCCACCCGGACCAGGCCCGCGCAGTTGGGCAGTTACGTCTTCCAATACCTCGATATGGCCTGGGCCCAGTACAGCGGCCCCTATCGGGACGGTCCGCCACAGCAGTATCGGGATACCCAAGTGGCCGATGCGAAGGCTCGGGGCCTCGGCCTGGTCCTCACCCTCAATGTATTGGACGGCGGGTGTGGGTCCCCCACCACGGCCTGCCTGAGTGGGATCCCGGGCACGGATATCTGGGGCACCTACGAGAACGCAGCCAGCGTGCGGCGGTACCAGGTGAGCGCCGCCGAGCTTCTCGAGTACGGCAAGATCTTCATTGCGGAGCCCTACAACTGTGCCCTGCTGCCGTGGCGGTACAGCGCCACGTATGTGAGGCAAAGCTTCATGACG
>JAXDMF010000001.1:0-10349 GCA_034666205.1 Gemmatimonadales bacterium | reverse complement strand
CAAGCTCCGGCGATTCTCGTGAACGAACTCGATCGGATCTTCGATAGTGATGATGTGATCGGTGCGGGTCCGGTTGATCAGGTCGACCAGGCTCGCGAGGGTTGTACTCTTGCCCGATCCAGTCGGCCCGGTGACGACTACCAATCCTTTCGTCAGATAACACAGGTTCTGTACCTCACGGCTCAGTCCCATCTCGTCGGCGGTCCGGACCGTTGCCGGAATGACCCGGAAGACCGCAATGGGACCATGACGGTCACGACCCGCGTTACAGCGGAACCGGGCCAGGCCGTCGACCTCGTAGGCCCAGTCGGTGTCACCGGTCTCGCGGAACTCGCCGAGCTCCTTGGGAGTCATGATGCTGACCAGCATGGCTTCGAGTCGCTCGGGCGGAACCGGCGGCAGGTCTTGCCGCGCCAGCTCGCCATGGAGACGGAGCATCGGGGGTACTCCCGACCGAAGGTGCAGGTCGGACGCACCCGACTCCACCATGATCCTGAACAGTGTGTCCATGGCTGCGCGAAGCTCGGCAGTCTCTTGGGTCGAGCGGGCGGTGGGGGAGGGCGATGTCGGAGGGGGCGAAGAGGGAGCAGGCGATGGTGTGCCCGCAGATCCCGCCGGGGTCACCGGCCGCAACACCGCGGAACCGTCAGCGCCTCCCTTGAGCTCTACCCGTACTTCGCCGGATGGCGAGCGGTATACGAATGGCACCGGGTCGGCTGCGCCGAGCTGCGCCGCCGCATCGCCGGCCGCGATCTCGCGGAGCAGGCCCTGGATCTGGGTATCGGTCAACGGCTCGCGGGTGATCGGACGGACGGTACCGTTCTGCATCAGCGAGGCCGGCTTGCCGACAACGAGCTGCAGGCCGTCGGCGCGCTGCTCGTGCATCACCTGTATGAGTTTGTCGAGTCGGGCCAAGTTCGGTCTCAGTCCAGAGGGCGAATCAGGCGGACCAGCGCCTTGTTGACGTACCTGGTAAGATCGTCGGTCCAGAGCACAAAGAACGGGCCGGGGCCATTGATGTAATCCAGGGCCCGAGAGCGCGACGGCGGCAGCTCGAAGGTGGCGCGACCCTGATATTTCGTGCCGTCGGCCAGCTCAACCTCCAGGGCGACGAGCTTGGCTGCCGACGCCCGGTCCGGGTCGCGCAGTTGGCTCTGGCCCCAGCAGGAGACGATCGACACCTGGGTCTTGGAGACGAACACCGCTCCGCCTTCCGCCAGCGTGAGCGCGAAAAACGGCTCGATGCGGTTCAGCATCTCCAGTGGGCTCTCGGGGTCCAAAGGATAGGCGGTGCGCGCCAGCAGGTGTAGATCACCCACCAGCACCCCTCCCTTGGCAAGCACGACTTCGGCCGGCACCCGCTGGGTGGGGCCCCAATCGCTCATCGAGATCTTGGAGACATGAGCCCGAAACTGAACGACCTCCCCCGGCGACGGCAAGTGCCGGGGGGCGGTCAACCTCGAATTTCTACGCCGGCCTCCCGTTCGATCAGCCTGATGGCCTCGACGTGGTCGGCATCTTCTCCCAAAGCCGCCCTGGCCGATGAGAGCAGCGTGCCGGCCAGATCGAGGACCGAGGCGTCCACTCCGGCCTCCCGGGCGAACGCGCGAGCGATTGCCACATCCTTGTCGAGGAGCGCCAGCCGGAAGGTCCGGGGCCAGGACCCGCTGAGCACGCGCTCGGGCACCAGCACCTCCGTCACGAAGGAACGGCCGCTGGATGCGTTGAACACATCGACCGCGGCGCGGGCCGGAACTCCGGCTTTCACCAGCGCGGCGAGCCCTTGGCCTACCGCCAGCAGGTTGACCGCAAGCAGCGCATTGTTGACCGCCTTCACCGCGTGACCGGCCCCGACAGGACCGACATGCTCGATGCGCTTGCCGAACGATTGCAGCACCGGCTGAGCCCGCCGGAAGGTGTCCGGCTCTCCCCCGACCATGACGGTGAGCGTACCGGCCTCTGCCCCGCTCACGCCACCGCTCACCGGCGCGTCAGCGAACGCGACCCCACGCCGAGCCAGATCCGCGGCGATCCTCCGCGATGTGGCTGGATCTCCCGAGGTGCAGTCGAGAAAAAGCGCCCCCGGCCGTAAGCCCTCGAGAAGACCATCGGGCCCCCCGAGCAGCGCCTCGACCTCGCGAGATGTTGGAAGACAGGTGACCACGACGTCGGCCTCTGCCGCCGCCTCTCGCGGCGTCGCCGCGGCACGCACGCCGTGGGTGGAGGCGAACTCGTTTGCCCGGGCCGGCGTTCGATTCCAGACCACGAGCGGCCCGGGCTTCGCCAGATGCGCCGCCATGGGCCTACCAATAGCGCCGAGACCGAGAAATGCGACGGCCATTAGAGCGGAAACCTTTCGACCCAAAGGTGGGGTGAACCGCAGGGCAAGTTAGCGGCGGCGCCGTGGCATGGGCCAGCCCTCGACAAACCGTTTCGCGTGAGGCACGATTCGCCATGCTGAGACGCCCCCTATGGTCCCGCGTGGCGCTCGCCGCACTCGGCGCGTGCCTGGTGCTGTTCGTTGTCGGCCCGCTGCTCCGGCTTCTCTGGGAGTCATCGCCGTCGAGCCTGCTCGAGGCGCTTCGGGATCAGGAGCTGCGCGCCTCGATTGCGCTTACCATCTTCACCGCCACGATGGCCACGGTGCTGGCCGCACTCTTTGGCGTCCCCCTGGCTTACCTTCTGGCCCGGCGGTCATTTCCGGGTCGGCGCATCGTGCAAGGACTGGTGGATCTTCCCGTCGTCATTCCCCATCCCGTCGCGGGTATCGCGCTACTCCTCTTTCTGGGCCGTCGGTCACCGGTCGGCGGCGCGCTCGCGCATCTCGGGCTGGAGTTCGTGAGCCATGTGCCCGGCATCATCGCGGCCATGTTGTTCGTCTCGGCGCCAATCCTGGTCAGCGGAGCGCGCGAGGCATTCCAGGGGGTTGACCCCCAGCTCGAGCGGGTGGCTCGCACGCTGGGCGACACCGGCTGGTCGGCATTCCGCCGGGTGACGCTCCCTCTGGCCGCGCGAGGGATCCTTGCCGGATCGATTCTCGCCTGGGCCCGAAGTGTGAGCGAATTCGGCTCGATCGTGATCCTCACCTATAACCCCAAGGTCGCGAGCATCTACATCTTCGACCGATTCACCGCCTTCGGCCTCCAGGCGGCTGTTCCCGCGGCGGTCATTCTGCTGCTGGTAGCCATGACGGTCTTCGTCGTGGTCCGTGTGCTTCAGCCCGAGGAGCGCAGGTGATCCGTCTGGAGGGGCTGCATGTCCGGGTAGGCTCATTCGATCTCCGCGATATCACCCTGGAGGTGCCGAAGGGCGGGTATGCCCTGATCATCGGGCCCACCGGTTCGGGGAAGACCACGTTGTTGGAGGCGGTGGCCGGACACGCCCGTCTCCAGTCGGGACGGGTCTTCATGCACGATGACGATGTCACCGACCTGCCGCCGGAGCGCCGCGGGCTGGGATTCGTCTACCAGCAGTACCACCTGTTTCCTCACCTGAGCGTGCGCGATAACATTGCGTACGGGGTCGCCCGGAACGGCCGGGGCTCTCAGGGACGAGTCGAAGAGCTGGCTGAGATGCTGACGATCCAACCGCTGCTCGACCGGCCGGTACGTGGGCTCAGCGGCGGAGAGCAGCAGCGGGTAGCCCTGGCCCGTGCGCTGGCACCCAAGCCGTCCATCCTGCTCCTGGATGAGCCGTTTGCCGCGGTGGATCCGGCCACGCGGCTGGTGCTCCGGCGCGAGCTCCGCGAGCTGCACGAGCGGGAGGGGATCACCACGCTGCAGGTCACTCATGATTTCGACGAGGCGTTGCGCCTGGGCGACCTGGTTGCGGTGCTCTCCGAGGGGCGCATCGCGCAGAGCGGCACTCCCGAACACGTCTTCCGCTACCCCAACTCGGCATTCGTGGCCCGTTTTGTCGGAACCGGCAACGTCATCGCCGGCACGGTCCAGCGGACGGAGGCCGGCGACCCGGGCGGAGCGTTTCGCGGGCGCTTTCTCGGCGGCAACCTCGCGCTCGACGTGGTAGCGGAGCGGGAGGGACCGATCCACGCGGTCATCCGGCCGGAAGACATCGTGCTCAGTCTGACTCAGCACCCCGACTCGGCGCGCAATCATATGGAGGGCCGGGTGGTCCGACTGGAGCGCCTGGGGCCGGTGACGCTGGTGCACCTGGATGTGGGGCGGCCATTGATCGCCTCGGTCACGACCGCCTCCGCCGACGAGATGGGGCTTCACCCGGGCGTTCCCGTCATCGTGGCCTTCAAGGCAACCGCGATCCTCCTGGTGTAAGCTCCACGATGCCCGCCCGAATTCTCCATGTCGATCTCGATGCCTTCTTCGTCGAAGTGTGCCGGCACAATCATCCGGAGCTACGCGACATCGAGCTCCTGGTGGTCGGCGGCCGGCGCGACCAGCGTGGCGTGGTCCAATCCGCCTCGTACGCCGCGCGCCGCTTCGGCATCCATGCCGGAATGCCGATCGCGGAGGCGGTCCGGCTGTGTCCGGAGGCCACCTTCTTTCAGGGATCCTTTGGCAACTATAGAAAGGCGTCCCTTGCCGTACGAGCCGTGCTCGAGGACTTCTCCCCGCTCGTGGTCATGAGCTCACTGGATGAGGCCTACCTCGACTTCGGGGGCACCGAACGGCTGCACCCGACGTCACTTCTCCCCGTCGCCGAGCAGCTGAGAGATCAGGTGAAGAGCAGCACCGGACTCGACTGTTCCGTGGGAATCGGACCCAACCGGATGATCGCAAAGTTGGCATCGGACTGCGCCAAGCCTCGCGGGCTGATGGAGGTTCGGTCCGGGTGGGAAGTGGGCTTTCTGGCGGGCCTGCCGCTGCGGGCCATGCCCGGGGTGGGGCCGAAGACTGCGGAGCGCTGGGCCGCGCTGGGACTCACCGAGGTCCATCAGATCCAGAGCTTGACGGAGCAAGCGCTCGAGCAGCTGATCGGTGCCGACGCCCGGCCGCTCAAGCTTCGGGCTCACGGCCAGGGAGGAACCACACTGCGGCCCGAGCGACTGCCCAAATCGGTGAGCCGGGAGACCACGCTGTCACGGGACTTACGGGATCCGGATCAGCTGGAGCGGATCCTCGCGTTACTGACCGCCCGGGTGGCTGCGCAGCTCCGCGATGAACAAATCGTGGCCAGAGCGGTGACGATGAAGCTCCGGCACGACGACTTTCGGACGGTGACCCGGCGGCGAACGCTGGAGACAGCTACTGATCTCGACGCCGAGATCTACCTCGTGGCGCGATCGCTCTTCCGGGACGCATTCGAGGAGGTACGCCGGCGGGATCGTGGAGTCCGTCTGATCGGGGTGGCTGCCACCAACCTCGGCACGGCCGCCGAGGAGGACCTGTTTGAGCCGCCCGAGCGGAGCCGCCTTCGGCAGCTTACCGAGGCAGTGGACAAAGTGCGCGGCAAGTTCGGCTTTGACGCAATGACCCCAGGATCCATTTTCGAGCTCCGCCGGCGACGCCCCAAGAACTAGATCTAACGGAGATCTTTGCCCTCGAATCGAAGTCCAACAGCGCCGTCCGGCGTGACGACGCTGGCTCCGAGATCTCGAAACGTGGCGCTTCGGCCATTCCCGGCGGTCGCGCGGACCGTGCTGTTCTGAAAGAGCGGGTAGTATCCGATGAACACCCGGCGCGCACCGGGCCGCACTGCGCAGCCGCAGTCCAATGAGCCTTCCAGGCCGGCGTTGACGGTCACCCGAAGCAGATCCTCGCTCGCATTCGTGATCAGGGGGGCGAAGTAGTCGGCGTCCGTGCCTCGAGCGCGGGCGCTGCGCCGTATCGTTCCACTGGGGTCCCGTAGCACCACCGATCCCCGCACTTCACTCCCCATCGGCCGGCCGTCGGCCGAGAACGGGCGCACCAGCTCCCACAGCGCTACCATCGCCCGACCACGTGGCGTTGCGAGGCGGACCGTCTCTCCGGGCGCGAGGGTGAGCGGCGCCTGCTGGTCCGCAGCCAGGCGGACCGGTGCGGCGAGCTCATTGGTGAACAGGAGTCTCGGGTTGAAGAAGAAGTACCAGACGGCCCCAGCGGCACCGAGGAGGAGTAAGCCCACCAGGAGAATCGTGCGGCGTCCTCGAACCGGCGGGATGGAGCGCCGGAAGCGAGGCTGTGGCGGATGTTCCGGTGCAACCGGGGGCTGAGACATGGGAGGCTGAAGCTTAACTCGTTGGTCTGAAAGGACTAGGCTGTTCCTTAGTAAAGACGCTGCTCTAATATTCGTGCATAACATGCAAATTTATTACTATTTAAGGAGCTGAACTGGACCGATTCTGCACCTCTGAGCCTGAATTCATTCATAACCTACACAATTGTCTTGACAGCCGCGGTGCCATTCCGTATACTGTCCTGAGCAGCAGATCGTCCTCCAGCAATCAGGGGTAGTCATGCGTCAGCCAGCCTCACTCAAGCCCTTCCCGCAGCCGCCCAGCCCGGCGGCACTTCGGCGAAACCGGCGCCTGCCCCTGATCGAACCGCCTGGACCTAGGCCTGAGTAGATAGCGTGCTCACCCGATGCCCCTGCGTTCGATGATCCAACGCAGGGGCATCGTCTTTTATGCAAACTCGATCCGAACCGAAACCCGATCCCGAGAGAGTCCCATGGCGACGACCGTCCGACCCACTGCTTCGGCCCGCAAGTCCACGAGCAGTGAAGTTCAGAAAGTGTTGGACCTGATCAAGGCGAAGAACATTCTGGTGGTGGACGTGAAGTTCTGCGACCTCCCCGGCACGTGGCAGCACTTTTCGATTCCCGCCTCCACCCTGGACGAGGCCATGATCCGGGAGGGGCTCGGATTCGATGGGTCGTCCATCCGAGGGTTTCAGGCGATCAACGAGAGCGACATGCTCCTGCTCCCCGACGTCTCGACGGCGTTCGTGGATCCGGTGCTCTCGGTCCCGACCCTCTCGCTCACCTGCGACATCTACGATCCGGTGACGCTGGAGCCGTATTCCCGGGATCCGAGGTTCATCGCCTTCAAGGCCGAGGAGTATCTCAAGACCACTGGGATCGCCACGACATCCTATTGGGGACCAGAAGCCGAGTTCTTCATCTTCAACTCGGTCCGGTACGATCAAACCGCCAACGAGGGCTACTACCACGTCGATTCGGACGAGGGAGTGTGGAATTCGGGCCGGAACGGCGTACCCAACCTGGGCCACCGTCCCCGCCATAAAGAAGGGTATTTCCCCGTGCCACCGGTGGACCGGCTGCAGGATGTCCGCTCCAAGATCATGCTCGCGCTGATCGAGGCGGGGGTCCCGGTCGAGGTCCAGCACCACGAGGTGGCCACCGCGGGTCAGGCAGAGATCGACATCCGCTTCGGGTCGCTGGTGCAGACGGCGGACCGGCTCCTGACCTACAAGTACATCGTCAAGAACGTGTGTCATAACCTGGGGCTCACGGCCACGTTCATGCCCAAGCCACTGTTCGGTGACAACGGCTCGGGCATGCACGTGCACCAGTCGCTCTGGAAGGGAGACAACCCGCTCTTCTTCGACGAGAATGGCTACGCGCTCATCTCGGAGACCGCCCGGCACTACATCGGCGGCTTGATCGCGCACGCGCCTGCCCTCCTGGGCCTCTGTGCGCCGACCACCAACAGCTACCGGCGGTTGGTGCCCGGCTTCGAGGCCCCGGTCAACCTGATGTACTCGGCACGGAACCGGTCGGCCATCTGCCGGATTCCGATGTACTCCAGTAACCCCAAGGCCAAGCGGGTCGAGTTCAGGGCCCCGGATCCGACGGCCAACCCGTATCTGGCGTTCGCGGCGATGCTCATGGCGGGCCTCGACGGGATCAAGCGCAAGTTGGAACCGCCCAAGCCGATCGACGAGGACCTCTACGAGATCCACGACGAGCGGAAGAAGCTGATCAAGCAAGTGCCCGGAAGTCTGAGCGAGGCGATCGACGCGCTGGAGAAGGACCAGGCCTTCCTGCTCGAGGGCGACGTCTTCACGTCCGACGTATTGGAGACCTGGATCACGATGA
This sequence comes from Gemmatimonadales bacterium, assembly GCA_034666205.1. Taxonomy (GTDB): domain Bacteria; phylum Gemmatimonadota; class Gemmatimonadetes; order Gemmatimonadales; family GWC2-71-9; genus CAVVWJ01. The sequence goes on along the minus strand of JAXDMF010000001.1, from coordinate 2,336 downwards.
AGCGTACCAAGGACATCGCCCCGGTGAATCTCCGGCCGCACCCGTACGAGTTCTTTCTCTATTACGACGCTTGAGTTCACCTGCGCCTTCGAAGGGATAGTCCCGATGAAGCTCATCAGCTGCGTTATTCGGCCGGAGCGGCTACCGGCCGTCAAGGAGGCGTTGTTCCGCGCCGGCGTCACCGGCATCACGATTACTCGCGTGAGTGGCCACGGCGGGGAGCGCGACATTGTGACGGTGCGGCGCGGCACCAACGTCGTGCTCGAATTCCATGAAAAGGTGAAGATCGAAATGGTGTGCTCCGAGCCGTTCGTGGAGCCCACCATTGACGCTATCATCGCCGGAGCGCGGACCGGCTCGGTGGGCGACGGCAAGATCTTCGTCCAGCCGATCGATCGTGTCATTCGCATCCGGACCGGGGAGCGCGATGGCGCAGCCCTGACGCCGGTGACGGCCGAGAACGTCCAGCGGCATTCGCTGGGGTTGGCGCAGGCGCGCTGACGCGTCCGCCATCGTTATCAATTTCCATTTGGCCCCCGAGGAGTCCCATGATCGAGGCCCTATCGTCCCTTGCTGCTCGTCTGCGCAGGAGCGCGAGCGACCCGCAGATCCGCCGCCACGTCGCCCTGCTGTTTCTCGGCAAGGCGATTGGGCTCGGCATCGTGCTCACCCTCATCACCCACTGGTTCCTGCCGGACCTGCTCGATGCCCAGGCTACTGCCCCGGCGGCACCGGATCCCATGACGGCGATCAACGCGATCAATACTGTCTGGACGCTGGTGGCCGCTTTCCTGGTGTTCTGTATGCAGGTGGGCTTCGTCATGCTGGAGGCGGGCTTCGCGCGGTCGCGGGAGTCGGTCAACATTCTGGTCGAGGGCATCGCCGATACCTGCATTTGCGGCATCACGTTCTGGCTATGGGGCTTCGCCTTCATGTTCGAGCCGGGCACCCCGTTCATCGGGACCACCGGATTCGCCCTGCAAGGGTTGGCGGCGACCTACGGCTCCACGGGCATCCCGCTGCTCGCCTTCTGGGTTTTCCAGTTCGCCTTCGCGGACACCTGCTCGACCATCACGTCCGGCGCGATGATCGGGCGCTGTGGCTTCATCGGCGACCTGCTCTACAGCGTGGGCGTCACAGGCTTCATCTATCCGATCATCGGGCACTGGGCCTGGGGACCGGACGGATGGCTGGCGACGATGGGACCCATCGCGTTCCACGACTTCGCAGGCTCGACGGTGGTCCATACCATCGGCGGGGCGATCTCTCTGGCCGGCGCCATCGCTCTGGGCCCCCGGCTCGGCCGGATATTCAAGCGTGACGGGGGTGGGCCCCTGCCGGCCCACGACCTGATCGTCGGCGCCGCCGGCGGGCTGATCCTCTGGTTTGGCTGGTACGGCTTCAATCCGGGCAGCACCCTATCGGCAATGGACATGGCCGGAATCGGCCGTGTCGCCTTCAACACGACGTTGGCCGCCTGCTCGGCCGGCCTCACCTCTCTCGTCTATTCCTACGTCAGGACGCGGAAGTGGGATCTGGCGCTCACCACGAACGGCTTTCTTGCCGGACTCGTGGCGATCACCTGCCCCTGCTACTGGGTGGACCCCAGCGGCGCATTCTGGATCGGCCTGGTAGCCGGGCTTGTGGTCGTCTGGGCCATCGATGTGCTCGAATATGTCCGGGTAGATGATCCGATTGGCGCCGTTCCGGTGCACATGGCCTGCGGCATCTGGGGCACGCTCTCCCTGGGGCTGTTCGCCGCAGGAAAGTACGGCGTGCCCACACCCATCGGCGCGGATACCACCACCGTGCTAACCGGGCTCTTCTACGGAGGCGGCGTGGGGATCCTAAGAGCCCAGCTCATCGGGAGCGCGGCCGTGACTGTGGCCACGTTTGCGGCGGCAATGGTTCTCATGTACGCAGTAAAGGCAACTGGGACACTGCGGGTCTCGCCCGAAGGGGAGCTCGAGGGGCTGGACCTGCACGAGCATGGATCGACGGCGTATCCGGAGTATCTCATCTGTGGATCGGGCAGCGTGATCCTCGAGAGCCCGGCGGCCATCCGGGACCACGCAGCGTGAGTCTTCAGCAGCATCGGTGCCAGTTCTTCCATAGTACGACGCCTTCGCCTGCCGAGGAGCCGCACCACGCGGCTCCCGGCAATATGCTGAATCCACCCACTCCCTGGGAGCAAATGTCGTGACCACCTTACCTATGCTGCTGGCCATCCAAACCGCGGCACCGCCACCGGCCATCGTTCCGGCCGACACGGCTTGGATGCTGATGTCGACCGCGCTGGTCCTGCTGATGACTCCCGCGCTGGCCTTCTTCTACGG